>CBJNAE010000001.1:0-75009 GCA_966433995.1 uncultured Ideonella sp.
CGTCTTCTCCCCCGAACTGACCGCCTGCCTGGCGCGCCACCTGGGGCGCCAACTGCCAGGTTTCGACGGCGCCGCCTTCACCGACGCCATCACTCGCCGGCTCGACGCCCTGGAACTCATGGCGCGCGCCCAGCTGATCGCCGACCATCTGCACGTCGCACTGCCCACTGACCCGGCCGAACGCGCCGAGGTGCTGCTGGCCCTGCTGCACCCTTGCGACGGCCACTGGACCGGCCGGCCGTCGGACGACGACGGCATCTGCGGCTGGGGCATCCTGCCGCTGGCGATGGTGGTGGGCCAGCACGGCACCGCGGACTTCGACCGCTCGATGGGACTGCTCAAGGCGATGACCCAACGCTTCACCGCCGAGTTCGCCCTCCGCCATTTCCTGCTGGCCGACCAAGCCCGGGCGATCGCCACCCTGGAGGGCTGGGTCGACGACCCGAGCCCGCAGGTGCGACGGCTGGTGTCCGAAGGCTCGCGGCCGAGGCTGCCGTGGGCGGTGCGGCTGCCGGCGCTCGTGGAAGACCCGTCGCCGATGCTGCCGCTGCTGGCGCGGCTGCGCGACGACCCGCAGGAGTATGTGCGCCGCTCGGTGGCCAACCACCTCAACGACATCGCCAAGGACCACCCTGCGCTGGTCTCCGCCCTGGCCGAAGACTGGATGCGTGACGCCGGCCCGCAGCGCCGCGCCTTGCTGCGCCACGCCTGCCGCGGCCTCATCAAGCAAGGCGACGCCGCCGCGCTGGCCGCCTTCGGCCGGCACCCGCCGCGCCTGCAGGCGTTGCCGCTGGAGCTTTCAGCCGCCACGGTCCGCATGGGCGGCTCGATCGAACTGCGCATGCTGCTGCGCTCGTCGGCGCAAGAGGCGCAGCAACTCACGGTGGACTACGTGCTGCACCTGAGGAAAGCCAACGACCGTCTGTCCCCCAAGGTGTTCAAGGGCACCGTGGTGGACCTGGCCCCTGGTGCGTCGTTCCACTTCAGCCGCACCCACCGCTTCCGCGAGGTGACCACGCGCAGGCACTACTTCGGCGGCCAGGCGGTGTCGCTGCGCATCAACGGGCAGGACACGGCGCCGGTGGCGTTCGAACTGCTGGCGGCGGAAACCGACTGAGCACTGCGGAAAAACATCCCGTTCGGGCTGGGCCTGTCGAAGCCCCGTTGCGAGTCGCCCTGGCTTCGACAAACGGTAGCGGTCGAGGCCTTCGACTGGCTCGATCGGAGGAAAAGGTTGCCCGCCACCGCCCCCTCACCCCACCCCTCTCCCCCGTGCCGGGGGCGAGGGGGTTTTTCCTTGCTCCCTCTCCCGCTTGCGGGAGAGGGCTGGGGTGAGGGTATGCGCGCGCAGCCCAGGCTTCGATCAACGGTCCACTGGCCCTAACCCGCAGGGAAAAGGGACTTGACCCACGCACGCAGCGCCGCCACCGCCGGCAGCGCGCTGCGCTGCGCGGTGCAGGCGAGGTAGTAGCCCACGCCGCTGTGCAGCGGCGCATCCAGCGCGAGCACGAGCGCGCCGCTTTGCAGCTCCTCCCGGATCAGCGCGTCGGGCAGCAGGGCCGCGCCCAGCCCGGCGGCCACGGCCTGCACCACATGCGATGTCAGCTCGAAGCTCGGACCCAGGCGCATCGCATGGGTGTCCACGCCGTGCAGCGCGAACCACTGCCGCCAGGCGTCGGGCCGGGTGGCCACGTGCAGCAGCAGGTGGCGCGCGATGTCGCCCTTGCGCCGCAGCGCCGGCGGCCCGCGCTTGAGCCGGGGGCTGACCACCGGCACCAGGCGCTCGTCGAAGAGCTTGTCGGCCACCACGCCGGGCCAGCGGCCGTCGCCCGCGCGCACCGCCAGGTCGAAGTGGGCCGCGGCCTGGTCGTACTGCCCGGAGCGGGTGTGGATGTGCACCTGCAGCGACGGATGCTGGGCATAAAACTCATGCATCCGCGGCAGGATGAGTTTGGAGCCGAAGGTGGGCAGCACCGCCAGGTGCACGCTGCCGGGCCCCTGCCTGTGCGACAGCGCCTGCAGCGTCGCGTCCCGCACCTGCGCCAGCGCCGGGGACAGCTCGCGCCAGTACAGCGCGCCGATCTCAGTCAGCCGGATTCGCTTGCCGCTGCGCTCGAACAGCGCCACGCCCAACAGCCGCTCCAGCGCCTGCACCTGGCGGCTGACGGCGCTCTGCGTCAGCGACAGCTCCAGCCCGGCGCGGGTGAAGCTGAGGTGGCGCGCCGCCGATTCGAACGACAGCAGCAGCGACATCGACGGTGTGAGCAGCCTGGGGTTCATCATCATTCATGGAACTCATGCAAACAGGGCGTAAATGTCCAGGTGGACCTGGCGCGATTTCAACAGAATCCCGCCAATAGTCCATCAGGAAGAAAGGCGGCGCCCGTGACAGTGAAGGATTGGGACAGCGCGAGGGAAGGCCGGTTGCGGGCCGCCCTGCGGGATTCGCTCGGCGAGGCCAGCGTGCGCTTCGACATCGCCCACCGCGCGGCCTACGCCTCGGACGCGTCCAACTACCGGCAGGTGCCGATCGGCGTGGTGGTGCCGGCGTCGCTCGACGCCTTCGAGCGCGCGGTGGCCCTGTGCGCGGAGCACGGCGCGCCCATCCTGCCGCGCGGCGCGGGCACCTCGCAATGCGGCCAGACGGTCAACGAGGCGGTGGTGTTCGACTTGTCGAAGCACTGCGACCGTGTGCTGGAGGTCGACCCGGCGGCGCGCACCGCCACCATCGAGCCCGGCGTGGTCTGCGACACGCTGCGCGCCGCCGCCGAGCGACACGGCCTGACCTTCGGCCCGGACCCGGCCACGCACAGCCGCTGCACGCTCGGCGGCATGATCGGCAACAACGCCTGCGGCGCGCATTCGGTGATGGCGGGCAAGACGGTCGAGAACGTCGAGGCGCTGGAGGTGCTCACCTACGACGGCGCCAGGTTCTGGGCCGGCCCCACGAGCGACGCCGACTACGAAGCCATCGTCGCGGCGCCCGGCCGCCGGGCCGACATCTACCGGGGGCTGCGAGCGTTGCGCGACCGCTATGCCGAGCTGATCCGCGGCCGCTACCCGTCGATCAGGCGCCGCGTCTCGGGCTACAACCTCGACCAGCTGTTGCCCGAGAACGGCTTCAACGTCGCCCGCGCCCTGGTGGGCAGCGAAGGCACCTGCGCGCTGACGCTGCGCGCCAAGGTGCGCCTGGTGCACAGCCCGGCCTGCCGGGTGCTGCTGGTGCTGGGCTTCCCCGACATCTACGCCGCCGCCGACGCCGCGCCGCTGGCGGTGGACTGCGGCGCCATCGCCACCGAGGGGCTGGACTGGGTGATGATCGACGGCCTGCGCCGGCGCGGCCTGTGCGCCGACGAGATCTCGCTGCTGCCCGAAGGGCGCGGCTGGCTGCTGCTGGAATTCGGGGCGGACGACCTCCACGGCGCGCAGATGCGCGCCCTGGCGGCGGCCGACCGTTTCGCCGCTAGGCTGGAAGGCCCCCGGCCCAGCGTGGTGCTCGTGCCCCGGCCGCAGCAGCAGGCCATGCTGTGGAAGATCCGCGAGACCGGCGCGTCGGCCACCGCCTTGTCGACCGACGCTGCCGAGCCGGACCCGCAGGTGGGCTGGGAAGACGCCGCGGTCGACCCGGCGCGGCTGGGCGACTACCTGCGGGAGTTCCAACGCCTGGTGGACAGCCACGGCTACCGCACTTGCATCTACGGCCATTTCGGCGACGGCTGCGTGCACGCCCGCATCACCTTCGACCTGCGTTCGGCGCAGGGCCTGAAGGACTGGCGCGCCTTCATGCGGGCGGCGGCCGAACTGGTGGTGGCCCACGGCGGCTCGCTGTCGGGCGAACACGGCGACGGCCAGGCGCGCGCCGAGTTCCTGCCGCTGATGTTCGGGACGGAGCTGATGCAGGCCATGGAAGAGTTCAAGCGCATCTGGGACCCGCGCGGCAAGCTCAACCCGGGCAAGGTGGTGAACGCCTACCGCATCGACGAGAACCTGCGCGCCGGGCCGGCCTACCGCGTGGTGAAGCTGCAGACGCGGATGAGCTTCCAGAGCGCGGAAGGCGGCGGCTTCCAGCGCGCGGTGGAGCGCTGCATCGGCATGGGCAAGTGCCGCTCGCACGCCGGCGGCGCGATGTGCCCCAGCTACCGCGCCACGCGCGAAGAAAGCCAGTCCACACGCGGCCGGGCCCGGCTGCTGTGGGAAATGCTGCAAGGCGACGTGGTGGAGGACGGCTGGCGCAGCGAGGCCGTCAAGCAGGCGCTGGGCACCTGCCTGTCGTGCAAGGGCTGCCGCAGCGACTGCCCCACCCACACCGACATGGCCAGCTACAAGGCCGAGTTCCTTTACCAATACCACCGCGCCGGCGGCAGGGCGCGGCCGCGCCAGGCCTGGACCATGGGCCGCATCGGCGACTGGGCGCCGCTGGCGGCGCACGCCCCGGGGCTGGCGAACTGGGCGATGTCGAACAAGCTGCTCGGCCCGCTGGCCAAGCGCATCGGCGGCGTGGCGCGGGAACGCGAGCTGCCGCGGTTCGCGCGCCGCACCTTCCGCACGATGAACCCGCCGCTCGTGTCGCCGGCCCGCGGCGCCGCAGGCCGCCCCACCGTGCTGCTGTGGGTCGACACCTTCAGCGACCACTTCGACACCGATATCGCAGACGCCGCCGTCGAGGTGCTGGCGCATGCCGGCTTCGAGGTCGTCCTGCCGGAACGCCGCCTGTGCTGCGGCCGGCCGCTCTACGACTTCGGCCTGCTCGACCAGGCACGCGCGCGGCTGGCCCAGGTGCTGGAGGAGCTGGTCGACCGATTGGATGTCGGCGGGGACGGGCCCATCGCCGTGGTGGGCCTGGAGCCCGGCTGCCTGTCGGTGTTCAAGGACGAGCTGCCCAACCTCTTCCCCGGGGACGCGCGCGCCCAAAGGTTGTCGAGCCACACCGTCCTGCTCGGCGAATTCCTGGACCGCCAGGGCTACCAGCCGCCGGCCCATGCGGTGGACGTCGTCGTCCACACCCACTGCCACCAGCGCAGCCTCTTCCCCGGTGGCGCCGACCAGGCGCTGCTGGCGCGCATGGGCGCCACCTGCACCGTGCTGGACAGCGGCTGCTGCGGCATGGCGGGGTCGTTCGGTTTCCATCCGGAGCACCAGGCGCTGTCGCGCGACATCGCCGAGCAGGCCTTGTTCCCGGCGCTGCGCCAGTGCGCCGTTGGCACCGTGGTGCTGACGAACGGCTTCAGTTGCCGGGAACAGATCCACCAGGGACTGGGCATCCAGGCCCTGCATTTGGCGCAGTTGCTGCGCGACGCCCTGCGGCGCGCGCAAACCACGGGGCCCCTCGAAGAGCCCCGTTTCCTTCAAACCCCACCAGGAGACATGACGCCATGAACGAAACCCGCCACAAGAACCGCCTCCTCCACGCCGCCTTGGCCTTGCTGGCCTGGGCGTGCGCCACGGCCACGGCCTCGGCGCAGGGTTTCCCCAGCAGGCCCGTCAAACTCCAAGTGCCGTATGCGCCGGGCGGCACCACCGACATCATCGCCCGCATCGTGGCCGACCGGATGAGCACCGAGCTGGGGCAGGCCATGGTGGTGGAGAACAAATCGGGCGCAGGCGGCTTGCTGGGGGCAGCCGAGGTTGCCAAGGCGCCAGCCGACGGTTACTCGCTGGGCATGGCCACCGTCTCGACGGTGGCGACCCTGCCGGCGATCAACCCGTCGACGCCCTACAACCCGACGGCCGACTTCACGCCCATCATCAACATCGCCGCCACGCCCAACGTGATCGCCGTGCACCCCTCGTTCCCAGCTAAGGACTACGCGGGCTTCATTGCCGAGATCAAGGCCAACCCCGGCAAGCACAGCTTCGCCAGCGCCGGCACCGGCGCCATCGCCCATTTGCAGATGGAGCTGTTCAAGTCGATGACCAAGACCTTCGTCACCCACATCCCCTACCGCGGCGCGGGGCCGGCGCTCAACGACACCGTGGCTGGCCAGGTGCCCATCATCTTCGACAACTTGCCGTCCGCGCTGCCCTTCATCAAGCAGGGCCGGCTCGTGCCCATCGTGGTGGCGGCGCCGCAGCGGCTGCCTTTCTTGCGCGATGTGCCGACCTTCGCGGAAGTGGGGCTGGATCCCGTCAACCGGATGGCGTTCTACGGCATCTACGGCCCCAAGGGCCTGCCCAAGGAAGTGGTCGACAAGCTGCACGCCGCGGCGAAGAAGTCGCTGGCCGTGCCCGAAGTCCGCAAGCGCATCGAGGACACCGGCGCCATCGTGGTCGCGAACACGCCCGGGGAATTCGCGGCGCAGATCCGGGACGAGCTGGTCACCTACAAGAAGGTGGTCTACCTCCAGCGCCTCAAGCTCGACTGAGCGTGGGCGGCGCCCGCAGGCTTCCAACGAAAGGCATGCCATGGACATCGGAAAGAGGCGCTTGGGCCGGGCGCGGCGCTGGGCCGTCGCAGCGGCCGTGCTGCTTGCGCAGAGCCTGTCCGCCGCGCAGGAACCTGGGCCGCTGCTGATCGGGCAGACATCGGATTTCTCCGGCCCAGCGGCCCCCGGCGTGCGGGAGAACGTCGCCGGCGCGATGCTCTATTTCGACCACGTGAATGCCGGCGGCGGCATCGCGGGCCGGAAGATCAAGCTGGTCTCGCTGGACGACAGGCTCGACGCGAACCAAGCCGTCCACAACGCGCGGTCGCTGATCGTGGGCGAGCAGGTGCTCGCCTTGTTCCTGAACCGCGGCACGGCGAACACGCAGGCCCTCATGCCGCTGCTGGCCGAGCACGGCGTGCCGCTGGTGGCGCCGTCCACCGGGGCCATGGCGCTGCACCGGCCGGTCCACCCCTGGGTGTTCAATGTGCGGCCCACCTACCAGCGCGAAGTCGAACGCGCCGTGCTCCACCTGGCCTCGGTGGGCCTGACGCGGATCGCCCTGGTGGCCGCCGACGACAGCTTCGGCAGCGATTGCGCCGAGGGCGCGCTGACCGGCTTCAAGAAAGCCGGGTTGGCGCCCGTCGTCGACCGGCGGTACAGCCGCTCCGCGCCCCGTTTCGCCGAAATCGCGGCACGGGTGGCGGGGCACGACGCCCAGGCGGTGCTCTTCCATGGCGCCGCACAGGAAGTCGCGGACGGCACGCGGGCGCTGCGGGCCGCCGGCTCGCGCGCCCAGGTCGTCACCCAGTCGACCAACGCGTCCTCGGGATTCGTGCGGCTGATGGGACCATGGGCCCAGGGCACGATCGTGACCCAGGTGTTCCCCAGCGAGCGCACGCTGTCCAGCGCCTTCGTGAGGCAGGCCGCCGCGATGAGCAAGCTCAAAGGCGGCCCCGAACTGACGCCCGCCGTCATGGAGGGCTTTGCCGCGGCCAAGGTGCTGGTGGAAGGCCTGCGCCGGGCCGGCGGGAGACCCACGCGCCAGTCACTGCGGCAGGCGCTGGAGTCGATGCGCCACTTCGACCTCGGCGGGCTGGAACTGGGCTATGGCCCGGACGACCACACAGGGCTGGACCACGCCGACCTGTCCATCATCGGCCCGGACGGCCGGTTCCAGCGCTGAGGTGGCCGCCGGGCCGCAAGCTCAAGCGAAGGCGCGTCGCTGCTCCGCGAGAAAAGGCCTGTCGATCTGGGCGGAGAGCGATTCGATGTCCGGGCCGCGGACGCCGGTGCGCGCGAAGTGCCCCTTCCATCCATCCACCACCGTGCAGACATCCTTCACTTGCGTCACAGCCTCGGCCTTCTTGAGGCCGAACTGCGCGCACTCCGACAGCGCGTTCTCCAGCGTCGAATCCGCGGCGCCGCGCCCCACGCGCATCTGCTGGTAGCCCAGCGCATGCCCGGAAGGCAACACGTCGAAGGCCGGCGAAAGCTCGTACTCGCCGCTGTCCGCCACCAGCAAGACATGGTTCTTTTCGTGGTCGTCGGTGTTGTCGACCAGGATGTTGAAAACCATGCGGCGGAACAGCTCCCGCATCTGCGCGAGGTGGCGCCCCTGGGACGTGACGCCGCGCCGGCGAAGCAACTGGGCCAGCTCGGGGTAACCCATGTCCTCGCCGGCGGCGCGCAGCGCCACATGGGCCGAGAGGGCGTGCAGGCGCTGGCCGCCCGCGCGGTCGAAGCGCTGGACCGCCACCGCATGCCCCTGCCGCACCTTGACCGGCCGGGTCGCCGCCACTCGGATGCCGGCCGTCGCGGCCAGTGTCATGGCGGCGTGCTCGACGAGCGGCATGTCGATGGATTCATCCGGCTCGTTGAACTTCAGGATCCACGGCTGCCCGTCCAGTTCCAGCAGCGCCTTCGGCCGCGCTCCGCCCAGCGTCGCGCCCGGGGCGATCAGGCGGCGCTTGCGTTCTTCCACCGGTTCGCCGGCCAGCACCTGGCCGACCAGCCGTTCGATTTCCAGCGCATCGCCCAGCGTCGGCAGCGGCCCCATGCCGGGCGATTCATAACGGCCGGGCCGGGCCGAAACGCCCAAGGCGCCGAAACGCTCGTGGCCCGCGAAATAGAGGAAGTCCAGCACCGACGAGCGCGGCGGCTTGTCCAGGAACTTGATGACGCGTTCCCCCCAGCGGTCGGGCCGCGCGTCGTCGACCGCGCCGGCCGCCGTCTCCTTTTCCGCCGGGAGGAACTCGCCGGGTTGCAGCGGCAGGTCTTCGCTGAGCGGAAAGCCGGAATTGAGCCAGGCCGGCGCGTAAGCCAGCGACACGCCCTGGAGCTTGCGGGCCATCCGCAACTCGCCGATCAGCCGCGGCGCCGCGGGGTTGGCCAGCCACCAGAGGAAAAGCAGGTCGCCCGGCTGGTAGACCGGTGCCTGACTCATGGCTCCCCCTCAGCCTGACCGTCCGCAGGTCCGCCCTCGCCGCGATAGATCGAGACACGCTTGCGGACCGAGCGGGCCTGGGCCACGCGCACATCCGCTTCCAGCGCCCCCAAGTCGTGTTCGGGGGCCGCGAGTTCGGCCATGGCCTGTGAGCGGCCGATCAGCCACAGGGCCGTCGCGTAGACGCCCATGGAGACGCTGGGGTCGCCCTTTTCCATCCGCATCAGCGTCGGCTCGGAGACGCCGATGCGCTGGGCCCAGGATTTCAACGGTTCTCGCCGGCGCTTGCGGGCGATCGCCAGGTTCTCGCCCAGCGTGCGCAGCTTGGCGAGCACGGCGGCAGGCATGGAATCCAAGGCGTTGGAGCGCTTCGACATGACATATATGTTAGTGCAAATCGCAATTTGCCTACAAATATGTTGATTATTTCGCTTGGCCTTGCACCGTTCCTGCCCGAATATCAATGGGCAGGCTGGCTCAAACCAACCCGAGCCGCCCGCCGATCTCCAGCACCGCGCGGCTCTGGTTCATCGTGTAGAAGTGCAGGCCCGGCACGCCCGCGGCGCGCAGCTTCTCGCACAGCTCGGTGATCACGTCCAGGCCGAAGGCCTGGATGGACGCGGTGTCGTCGCCGAAGCCCTGCAGGCGCAGGCGCATCCAGCGGGGGATCTCGGCGCCGCAGGCGTCGGCGAAGCGGATGATGCCGCTGGCGTTGGTGATCGGCATGATCCCCGGCACCACCGGCACGCGCGCGCCCTGCCGGTGCGCTTCTTCGACGAAACGGAAATACGCGTCGGTGTTGAAGAACATCTGCGTGATCGCCGAGCTGGCGCCCGCCTGCACCTTGGTGAGGTAGGCCTGCAGGTCCGCCTGCGGGCTTCGGGCCTGGGGGTGCATCTCCGGGTAGGCGGCCACTTCGATGTGGAAGTGCGAGCCGGTCTCGGCGCGGATGAAGGCCACCAGGTCGCTGGCGTAGCGGAACTCGCCCAGGGTGGGCGAGCCGTAACCGCTGGGCAGGTCGCCGCGCAGCGCCACGATGCGGCTGATGCCGTGGGCGCGGAACAGCTGCAGCTGCGTGCGGATCGAGTCGCGGCTGGCGCCGATGCAGCTGAAGTGCGGCGCCGCTTCGACGCCTTCGCCCAGGATGGCCTGCACCGTCTGGAGGGTGCCGTCCTGGGTGCTGCCGCCGGCGCCGTAGGTCACCGAGCAGAACTGCGGCTTGAGCGCGTAGAGCTGCTGGCGCGCGGCGGCGAGCTTGGCGGCGCCCTCCGGGGTCTTGGGCGGGAAGAATTCCAGGCTGATGGGGGGTGCTGGGTTCGTGCTCATGGTGTGTGTCGGTTGGTTTTCTCGCCGCGTGCAAGCGCGGTCAATCACGCCCGGTGTGTAGGAAGAACTCGCGGTTGCCGTCGCCGCCTTCGATCGGGCTGTCGAAGTAGCCTTGCACCGGCAGCGCCAGCGCTGCGCAGGCCTCGCGGATGCGCTGCTCCACGCGCGGGTAGGCCGCGGCGTCTTTCACCAGGCCGCCTTTGCCGATGTCCGCCGGCTGCAGCTCGAACTGCGGCTTGACGAGCAGCAGCGCCTGGCCCCTCGGCGCGAGGTAGCGGGCGATGGTCGGCAGCACCAGCGTCAGCGAAATGAAGGACAGGTCGGCGACGACCAGGTCGAAGGAGGCGGTCGGCTCCTGCAGTTCGAAGTCGGAACCGGACACGTCGCGGGCGTTGACGCCCTCGTGGCTGACGACACGCGGGTCGCCCGCCAGTGCGGGGCTGAGCTGGCCGCGGCCGACGTCCAGGCCGACCACGCGCCGCGCGCCCTGCCGCAGCAGCACGTCGGTGAAGCCGCCGGTGCTTTGGCCGACGTCGAGGCAGTTCAGGCCCGAAGCGCTCAGGCCGCAGCGCCGCAGCGCGCCCTCCAGCTTCAGGCCGCCGCGCGAGACGAAGCGCAGCTCGGCGCCGTCGGTGACTTCGAGCCGGCAGCCTTCCGGCAGGTCTTCACCCGACTTCTTCGGCACGCGCCAGCCTTGCGGGCCGAGCCAGCGCACGGCGCCGGCGTCGATCAGCCGCTGTGCGGCGGACCGGGTCGGGGCCAGGCCTTGCTGGACGAGGAGTTGGTCGGCGCGCATGGGGTGGGTGTTCGGGCAGCTGTTGATTTGTTCGACGAATTGGAGTGGTCCGCCTTCGCCCCCTCACCCCCGCCCTCTCCCCCGTGCCGGGGGCGAGGGAGTTCAACCGGCAGTCCGCACTCCGATCGCGGAAGCGGCATTGAACGGCTCCCTCTCCCGCGGGGCGGGAGAGGGTTGGGGTGAGGGTGGGAGGGCTCGGCCGCGCCGACCGCTCAATACCGGTACGTGTCCGCCTTGTAAGGCCCTTGCTTGGACACGCCGATGTAGGCCGCCTGCTCGTCGGTCAGCTCGGTGAGCATCGCGCCGACCTTCTTCAGGTGCAACCGTGCGACCTTCTCGTCCAGGTGCTTGGGCAGCACATAGACCTTGCCGGGCTGGTATTGGCCGCTCTTGGTGAACAGCTCGATCTGCGCGATGGTCTGGTTGGCGAAGCTGGACGACATCACGAAGCTCGGGTGGCCGGTGGCGCAGCCGAGGTTCACGAGGCGGCCCTTGGCCAGCAGCGTGATCTTCTTGCCGTCGGGGAACTTCACGTGGTCGACCTGGGGCTTGATCTCGTCCCACTCGCACTTGGAAAGCGATGCCACATCGATCTCGTTGTCGAAGTGGCCGATGTTGCAGACGATGGCCTCGTCCTTCATGGCGGCCATGTGCTCGTAACGGATCACGTCTTTGTTGCCGGTGGCGGAGACGAAGATGTCGGCCTTGTCGGCCGCGTATTCCATCGTCACCACCTTGTAGCCTTCCATGGCGGCCTGCAGCGCGTTGATCGGGTCGATCTCGGTCACCCAGACCTGGGCGCTCAGCGCGCGCAGCGCCTGGGCCGAGCCCTTGCCCACGTCGCCGTAGCCGGCGACGACGGCGATCTTGCCGGCGATCATCACGTCGGTGGCGCGCTTGATCGAGTCGACCAGCGACTCGCGGCAGCCGTAGAGGTTGTCGAACTTGCTCTTGGTGACGCTGTCGTTCACGTTGATGGCGCGGAACAGCAGCGTGCCCTTGGCCGACATCTCGTTCAAGCGGTGCACGCCGGTGGTGGTCTCCTCGGTGACGCCGATGATCTGCGCGCTCTTGCGGGTGTACCAGGTGGGGTCCTGCGCGAGCTTGGCCTTGATGGCGGCGAAGAGGAAGGTCTCTTCCTCGCTGCCCGGGTTGGCCAGCAGCGAGGCGTCCTTCTCGGCGCGCTGGCCCAGGTGCATCAAAAGCGTGGCGTCGCCGCCGTCGTCCAGGATCATGTTGGGGCCTTCGCCGTCGGTCCCGGCGGCGCCGAACTCGAAGATGCGGTGGGTGAAGTCCCAGTATTCGGCCAGCGTCTCGCCCTTGTGCGCGAACACCGGCGTGCCCTGCTCGACCAGCGCGGCGGCGGCGTGGTCCTGGGTGCTGAAGATGTTGCACGAGGCCCATCGCACCTGCGCGCCCAGGGCCTGCAGCGTCTCGACCAGCACCGCGGTCTGGATGGTCATGTGCAGCGAGCCGGTGATGCGCGCGCCCTTGAGCGGCTGCTGGGCGGCGAACTCCTGGCGGATGGCCATCAGGCCGGGCATCTCGGTCTCGGCGACCTTGATCTCCTTGCGGCCCCAGGCGGCCAGGGACAGGTCGGCGACGGCGAAGTCTTGCTGTGGTTTCAGGACGGCGTTCATATCAGGCTCCTATCGAAGATTCGACATTGAAAGGAACCCGCACGGGCCGTGTCGCCGAAGGGTGGATCAAGGGGCTGAAACAACTCACCCACGGGACCAGTCGTGCGGGTGAGCGCGGTTGCAATGTGGATTTCCGAGCCTGGGACACGGGACGTGCCTTGCAACGCTCCTCGGAAAGAAGCGGCATTCTAGGGCCTGAGCGGCGGAAAAGGAAAGCGATGCGGGCGCCCGGCCGGCAGCGGGCGCTCCTGGGCGCGCGTCATCGCCGATGTCCGGCCAAAATGCACGGATGGCAATACCGGCCCCGGGCGCCGGCCTATCGCCCCCACCCAGGACACACCGTGACACCGCCCCGCCCCCCACCCTGGTCGACTTGCCCGTCGTGGGCGCTGCGCGCGGTGGCAGGCGTGCTCACCGACATCGACGACACCCTCACCACCGGCGGCGCGATCACGCCGGACGCGCTGGCCGCCCTCCAGGCGCTGCGCGCGGCCGGCCTGCCCGTCATGGCCATCACCGGCCGGCCGATGGGCTGGAGCCTGCCCTTCGCGCGCGATTGGCCCCTGGACGCCATCGTGGCCGAGAACGGCGCGGTGGCGCTGTTCAGAGGGGCCCAAGGCGAAGTGGTCGTGGAATACGCGCAGGACGAAGCCACCCGCGCCGCCAACGCCGGCCGCCTGCGCGCCGCGGCGGCGCGCGTGCTGCGGGAAGTGCCGGGCAGCGTGCTGGCGCGGGACAGCCCGGGCCGCGTCACCGACATCGCCATCGACCACGGCGAATTCGCCCGCCTGTCGCCCAGGCAGGTCGACCGGGTGCTCGCCGTGCTGCGCGGCGAGGGCCTGACGGCCACCGTCAGCTCCATCCACGTCAATGCCTGGCTGGGGGCGCACGACAAGCTCAGCGGCGCGCGCTGGATCGTGCGCCGCCTGCTCGGGCGCGACCTCGACCCCGAGCGCGGCCGCTGGGTGTTCGTCGGTGACTCGACCAACGACCAGCTGCTGTTCGGCCACTTCCCGCTGAGCGTGGGTGTGGCCAACCTGCTGCGTTTCGAGGCGCAGTTGCGGGTGTGGCCGCGCTACATCGCCCGCGCCGAGCGCGGCGCGGGCTTCGCCGAAGTGGCGGCCGCCATCCTGGAGGCGCGCGGATGAGCGCCGCGCCGCCCCCTGCGGCCCAGGGCACCGGCTCGGCCGCCGGCGAACAGCGCCTCTTCCTGCGGCTGGCGCTGGGATTGGCGCTGACTTCGGCGGTGTCGCTCGGCCTGGCGCGTTTTTCCTACGCTTTGATCCTGCCGCCGATGCGCGCCGACCTGGGTTGGAGCTATTTCCTTTCCGGCGCGATGAACACCGTCAACGCCGCCGGCTACCTGGCCGGCGCGCTGATGTGCCGCGGCTGGCTGGCGCGTTTCGAGGCCCGGCGCTTGTTGGCCGTGGGCAGCTCGGCGGCCGTGCTGGCGTTGCTGGCGCATGGGATGTGGGTGCCCGATGAGGCCACGGCTCCCATCGACGCCACGCGATCGGGGCTTGCGCACGGCGCCTGGCTCGCGCTGGTGCGCTTCGCGGGCGGCGTCGCCAGCGCCGCGATGTTCGTGGCCGGCGGCGTGCTTGCGGCCCGGCTGGCCAGCCTGTCGGGCGATGCGGGGGGACGCCCGCGTTCCGGCCTGGTCCTGGGCATCTATTACGGTGGTACCGGCCTGGGCATTGTGTTGTCGGCGTTGCTGGTGCCCTGGATCAGCGCCTGGCCGACAGCCCATGCCTGGCGCTGGGCCTGGGTCGGCCTGGGCCTGGCCGCCGCGCTGGCGCTGGCGCTGGCGGGCACGGCCAGGCTGTTCCGCGCCGAGGCCGCCGACAGCGGGTTTCCGACGGCGGCGCCCGTCACCCGCGGCGCAAACCCAGCGGCGGCCGCGCCATCGGCCGGCCACTTCCCCTGGCGCCGCTTCGCCCCCAGCCTGGCCGGCTATTTCTGCTTCGGCCTGGGCTACATCGGCTACATGACCTTCGTCATCACGCTGCTGCGCGAACAGCGGCTTTCGGCCGGCCTGGCCACGGTTTTCTTCGCCGTGCTGGGCACGGGTGTGATGGCCTCGAGCTGGCTCTGGGCCGGCTTGCTGCAGCGCCACCGCGGCGGCCGCCCGATGGCCCAGCTCAACGGCCTGCTCGCCGTGGCCACCGCGCTGCCGGTGCTGAGCGGGCATCCCGCGGCGGTGCTGGCGTCCGGCCTGCTGTTCGGCTGCGTCTTCCTGTCGGTGGTCGCCTCCACCACGGCCCTGGTTCGCCACAACCTGCCGGAAAGCCTCTGGACACCCGGCATCGCCGCCTACACCGTTGTCTTCGCGGTCGGCCAGATCCTGGGGCCGGCCCTGGTGGGCTGGGTGGCCGACGGGCCGGGGGGGCTGCTGCGCGGGTTCACGGTCAGCAGCGCGGTGCTGGCGCTGGGGGCCGGGCTGGCGTGGCGGCAGGAGGCGCTACCCAGTTTGAGGCCCCAGGCGGGGCCCTGAGTGGGTCGACCCTCGGGGAGTCACGCGAAGGCTTCGGCAGGCTCAGCCCGGACAGTGGTGACGGCGCCCCTCTTTCCCGTTCGCCCTGAGCCCGTCGAAGGGCCCAAGGTCACTTCAATTTGTCGAAGCTCCCGAGACTCGCAGAAAGGGCTTCGACAGGCTCAGCCCGAACGGAGGGGAGGCTCAGCCCGAACGGAGGGGAGGCTCAACCCGAACGGAGGGGAGGCTCAACCCGAACGGAGGGGAAGCTCAACCCGAACGGAGGGGAAGCTCAACCCGAACGGAGGGAAGCTCGGTCCGAACAGAGGGAAGCTCAGTCCGAACAGAATCCATTTCTCCGTTCGCCCTGAGCCTGTCGAAGGGCCCTTGCCACTTCAGTTTGTCGAAGCTCCGGAGGCTCGCAGAAAGGGCTTCGACAGGCCCGAACGGTGGAAAGCAAGGCGGCCGAACCGCCTCGCGGTTGCCGGGCTTTACAGCCCAGCCGCTGCACGCAGCGCGGCCGCCTTGTCCGTCCGTTGGTTTCGGCCGGGCCTGCGGCCCTTCACATCGGGAATACCGATGTGAGCCTCACCCGCGCACGGATACCGCGCGCGCTGCCGCGCGGCGGGCTTACAGCCCGGCTGCGGCCTTCAAGGCCGCCGCTTTATCCGTGCGCTCCCAGCTGAACTCCGGCTCGTCGCGGCCGAAGTGGCCGTAAGCCGCGGTCTTCTCATAGATGGGGCGCAGCAGGTCGAGCATCTGGATGATGCCCTTGGGGCGCAGGTCGAAGTACTCGTTCACCAGCTCGGCGATCTTGTGGTCGGGGATGACGCCGGTGCCTTCGGTGTAGACGGTCACGTTCATGGGCCTGGCCACGCCGATGGCGTAGGCGACCTGGATCTGGCACTGGCGTGCCAGGCCGGCGGCCACGATGTTCTTGGCGACGTAACGGGCGGCGTAGGCGGCCGAGCGGTCGACCTTCGTCGGGTCCTTGCCGCTGAAGGCGCCGCCGCCGTGCGGGCAGGCGCCGCCGTAGGTGTCGACGATGATCTTGCGGCCGGTCAGGCCGCAGTCGCCCTGCGGGCCGCCGATGACGAAGCGGCCGGTCGGGTTGATCAGGTACTTCGTGTCCTTCAGCCACTCCTTGGGCAGCACCGGCTTGATGATCTCCTCGACCACCGCTTCGGTGAAGGCCGGCAGCATCTTCTTGCCGTCGCTCATCTCGGGGGAGTGCTGGCTGGACAGCACCACGGTGTCGATGCTGTGCGGCTTGCCGTCGACGTAGCGCATCGTCACCTGGCTCTTGGCGTCGGGGCGCAGGAAGGGCAGGCGGCCGTCCTTGCGCAGTTGGGCCTGGCGCTCCACCAGCCGGTGGGCGTAGTAGATCGGCGCGGGCATCAGCTCGGGCGTCTCGTCGCAGGCGTAGCCGAACATCAGGCCCTGGTCGCCGGCGCCGGTGTTGAGGTGGTCGTCGCTGGCGTGGTCGACGCCCTGGGCGATGTCGTTGCTCTGCTTGTCGTAGGCCACGAGCACGGCGCAGCCCTTGTAGTCGATGCCGTAGTCGGTGTTGTCGTAGCCGATGCGCTTGATGGTGTCGCGCGCCACCTGGATGTAGTCGACGTGGGCGTTGGTCGTGATCTCGCCGGCCAACACCACCAGGCCGGTGTTGCACAGCGTCTCGGCGGCGACGCGGGAGCGCGGGTCTTGCTTGAAAATCGCGTCCAGAATCGCGTCGGAGACTTGGTCGGCCACCTTGTCGGGGTGGCCTTCCGAGACGGATTCAGAAGTAAAGAGGAAATCGTTCGACACGCTGCTTCTCCAGAGATGAATGAATGGCTGACATTGCAAGTTGCGTTGCCTGCTGTCTTCACTGTGGGAGGAGGAGCGGCGAACGCTTTAGCAGGATTTGTTGAACAGCTTTGACACCGCCCGGCCGCCACCGGTCGCCCGGCTTGTCGGCATCGCCCCGCAAGTAGTTCCATAACTCGGCGACCGGCGGATTATAGGAAGCGTGCCCACCCCCATGTGGTTTTTATTGAAAGCACTTTCACGCTGGCCGCTGCGCCTGCTGCACGGCGTCGGCGCACTGCTGGGCTGGGCGACCTACCTGGCTTCGCCCAGCTACCGCCGGCGCTTCGAGGCCAACGCGGCGCTGGCCGGCATCACGCCCGCGCAGTCGCGCGGCGCCATCGCCGAGGCGGGCCGCATGCTGATGGAGTTGCCCTACCTCTGGCTGCGGCCGCCCGGCTCTTCGATCCTGGACAAGGTGAGCTGGCGCGGCGAGGAATTGCTGGCGCAGGAGCACGAGCGCGGCCGCGGCCTGGTGATCCTCACGCCGCACATGGGCTGCTTCGAGATCGCCGCCCAGGCGGTGGCCGAACGCTACGGTCACCAGCGGGACGTCACCGTGCTGTTCCGGCCGGCGCGCAAGCCCTGGTTGCGCGAGTTGGTGGGCTCGGCGCGCACGCGGCCCCACCTGGTGGGCGCCCCGGCCACCCTGGCCGGCGTGCGCCAGTTGCTGCGCGCGGTGCGCGATGGCCAGACCGCGGGCCTGCTGCCCGACCAGGTGCCGCCCGAGGGCATGGGCGTTTGGGCCCCCTTTTTCGGCCGCGATGCCTACACGATGACCCTGGCCGCCAGGCTGGCCCAGCAACCCGGCGCGGTGCTGCTGCTGCTGTGGTGCGAACGCCTGCCCAAGGGCCGTGGCTATGTGATCCATGTGTCGCGGCCCACCGAGGCGCTGCCGGGTCCGCAGGCGCCTCAGGCAGAATCGGCCGCCGCCGTCAACCGCGAGATGGAACGGTTGATCCTCCAATGCCCGCAGCAATACCTCTGGGGCTACAACCGCTACAAAGCGGGCCGCGCCGCCTAAGCCGGGCCGGCCCAACCTGATTGAAGGTAGAAGCGCCTTTGCTGTCCCGCCTCGCCTACGGCCTGCTGTGGCTGTTGCACTTCCTCCCCCTGCCGCTGCTGGCCTTGCTGGGCCGCGGGCTGGGCTGGCTGCTCCACAAGACCGCCCGGTCGCGCCGCCACGTGGCCGCCACCAACCTGGCGCTGTGCTTCCCCGACAAATCGCCCGCGGAGCGCGAGGCCCTTCTGCGCGACCACTTCGGCTGGCTCGGCCGCAGCCTGCTGGAGCGCGGCGTGCTCTGGCACGCCTCCACCCGGCGGCTGAAACGCCTGATCCATGTCGAGGGCGATGTCCACCTGGCCGAGCGCACCGAAGGCCGGTCGGTGATGTGGCTGGTGCCGCACTTCGTCGGCCTGGAGTTGGCCGGCGTGGCGGTGCAGCTCTTCCAGACCCGCAAGGGCGTGGACATCTACCAGACCCAGAGCGACCCCTTCTGGGACCGCGTGCTCACCGAGCGCCGCCTGCGCTTCGGCGGCGGCGAGGCCTACCCGCGCGGCGCGTCGATCCGGCCCGTCATCAAGCGCATCAAGGAGGGCTGGGCCTTCTTCAACATGCCCGACATGGACTTCGGCCAGCGCGACGCCGTCTTCGTGCCCTTCTTCGGCGTCACCGCCGCCACGCTCATGGCGCCTTCGCGGCTGGCCCGCTCCCTCGACATGGTGGTGCAGCCCGTGGTGGTGGACATGCTGCCCGCCGGCCGGGGCTACCGGGTGCGTTTCATGCCGGCGCTGGCGGAGTTCCCGACCGACGACGCCGAACGCGACACCCTGTGGATGAACGGTTTCGTCGAAGGCCTGGTGTTGCAGAACCCGGCCCAGTACCTTTGGGTGCACAAGCGTTTCAAGACGCGGCCGGCCGGCCAGCCCGGCGTCTACTAAAACCCCAGGCCCGCCGCTTCGCGTCAGGGTTGAGTCATGGCGCGGGGTGTGCCGCCGCCACCGCTTCATAGCGGCCGGCGTTGTCCCGCAGCCAGGCCTCGCCCAGTCCGCCGTCGTCCATGCGCGACGGGTGGAAGCCCGGCTTGAAATACGCCGCCGCGTGCGGGAGGAAGGCCCAGGCCAGGCCGCGCCGCCCGAGCAGGAAACGCAGGCCCGAGGCCCAGGTGCCGGGCCGCCACAAGCTGCCGTCGCGCCACAGGTTGTGCATCGTCTGCACCGTCAGGTCGATGTTGAAGAGCACCAGGGCGTAGGCGAACCAGGCCGTGCGGCGCAGGTAGCCGCCGCCGGCCGCGTGGTAGCAATCGAGGGCGACGCTGCGGTGCTCCAGTTCTTCGGCGCTGTGCCAGGACCACAGCAGCCGGGGCGTGGGGTCGGCCCGGCTCAGCCCGGAGTCGTCGCGCAGCGTGGACAGCGCGAAGGCGGCCGTGCAATGTTCGTAAGCGGCCGTCACGGCGAGCCGGGTTCGCACCGACAGCCGCTCTGAACTGCGGATGCGCCAACCGATCCAGCCCCCCAGCACATAGCGGTAGCCCTGGCTGGCCAGCACCCGGTTGTACTGCGTGTGCAGGTGCCGGTGGGTGGCTTCCTGGCCGATGAAGCCCTGCACCCGCCCGCGCAGGGCTTCGTCCCGTAGCAGCGGCAGGGCCGCGCGCACGCTGTCGATGAAGTACTGCTCGCCCTGCGGGAAAGTCATCGAGGTGGCGTTGAACACCGCGCTGCGGTAAGGGTCGGCGTCGAACCAATGGCGCGGGAAACCGCCCTTCAGGTCGATGTGGAGCCGGCGCACGATCGGGTCGCCCATCTGTTTCCTCCTTCTGATTGGCGACAATCCTGCCCCGGCACCCGACCGCCGGCAACTCGCATTTCAGCGCCATGCCCCACTTACCCGCCGCCCCCCGGAAAACGCCGGTGCAACCTCGCGCCCACCGCACGGTGCAGACGATCTTCGACGCCACGGCTCAGGTTTTGGCGGACGAAGGCGAACAGGCATTCACCACCAACCGGGTGGCCGAGCGCGCCGGCTATTCGATCGGCACGCTCTATCAGTACTTCCCGAACAAGACCAGCTTGCTGCAGGGCCTGGTGGAGCGCGAGCGGCGCCGCCTGATGCACGGCGCGCAGCAGCGGCTGCGGCAGGCCCAGGCGCGCGGCGACAGCCCGGCCCGCTGCCTGCGCGACCACATCGGCTACACCGTGGACGAGTTCGGCCGCGGCGGCTTGGCCGTCAAGCGCCCGCTGGTGCGCCTGGCCTGGCGCATTGCCGACGAAGCCGCGATTGCCCGGGCCTACCGGGAGATGGCCGAGTTCTTCCTTCAGCTGATGTCGCGGGACGACCTGCGCCACCCCGCCGCCCGCGCACCCAGCCGGGCGCAGATGCTGTGCCTGACCTGGGCGGTGATGGGCGCGGTGCGCAGCGCCAGCCTGGAGCAGTCGCCCCTGCTGGACGACCCCGGGTTCAAGGACGAGCTGGTGCGCCTGTGCTGGGGCATGCTGCGCGGCGACGGCGACCCGCCGGACCGATAATCGCCCGATGCGAATCCGATTCACCAAGATGCAAGGCGCGGGCAACGACTTCGTCGTGCTCGACGGCACCCAGGCCCCGCTGAACCTGACCGCCGCACAGATCAAGCGCCTGGGCGACCGCCGTTTCGGCGTCGGCGCCGACCAGATCCTGATGGTCGAGCGCAGCGCCACGCCCGGCGTCGACTTCCGCTACCGCATCGCCAACGGCGCCACCGGCGACGAGGTCGAGCACTGCGGCAACGGCGCGCGCTGCTTCGTGCGCTTCGTGCACGAGCGCGGGCTGACCGACAAGAAGACGGTGCGCGTCGAGACCATGAACAACCTGCTCGAACTGCGACTGCAGGAAGACGGCCGCGTCACCGTCGACATGAACGCGCCGGTGTTCGATCTGGCGCGCGTGCCGTTCGATGCCGCCGGGGCGCGTTCGCGGGAGATGGGCCGGACCAGGCTCTACGCGCTCGACCTGGCCGACGGCGTGGCCGCCGAGGTGGCGGTGGTGTCGATGGGCAACCCGCACGCGGTGCAGCTGGTGGCCGACGTGGACGCCGCGCCGGTGGCCACCATCGGCCCCCAGGTGGAATCGCACCGCCGCTTCCCGCGCAAGGTCAACGCCGGCTTCATGCAGGTGGTGGACCGCGGCCGCGTGCGGCTGCGCGTCTACGAGCGCGACGCCGGCGAGACCCTGGCCTGCGGCACCGGCGCCTGCGCGGCGGTGGCGGCGGGCATCGAACTGGGCCTGCTCGACGCGCGCGTGGACGTGCAGACGCGCGGCGGCGAATTGACGATCGAATGGCGGGGGCCCGGCCACCCGCTGCTGATGACCGGCCCCGCACAAACCGTTTTCGAAGGAGAGATCGAGCTATGAGCAGCGCCAGCAGCGTCCAAGGCGGCATCACCGAGGCCGACATCGCCAACTACCTGGCCAACACGCCGGGCTTTTTCGAGCGCCAGGCCGAGCTGCTGTCCAGCATCCAGCTCACCAGCCCGCACGGCCAGCGCGCCGTGTCGCTGCAGGAGCGCCAGATGGAAATGCTGCGCGAGAAGATCAAGGGCCTGGAGCACAAGATCATCGAGATGATCCGCCACGGCCAGGAGAACGTCGCCATCGCCGACAAGCTGCACCGCTGGACGCGCGCCATCATGCTGACCGCCCAGCCCACCTTCCTGCCCCAGGTCGTGGTGCAGCAGCTGATGCACCAATTCCTGATCCCGCAGGCGGCGATCCGCGTCTGGGGCGTCGACGAACGCTACGCCGACCAGCCCTTCACCCAGAGCGTCAGCGCCGACACCAAGATCCTCACCTCGTCGCTCACGCTGCCCTACTGCGGGCTGAACACCGGCTTCGAGGCCGCCTCCTGGCTGGACGACGCCGCCAGCGTCAGCTCGATGGCCCTGGTGCCGCTGCGCCACGAAAGCTCGGAAGCCGCCTTCGGCCTGCTGGTGCTGGGCTCGCCCGACCCGACGCGCTACACCACCGACATGGGCACCGAGTTCCTGGTGCGCATCGGCGAGATCGCCAGCGCCGGGCTGGCGCGGCTGCTGCCGTCGGTTTGACGGCGGCGCCGGTCCCACCACTTCCCTTCCGAACGACATGGCACCCGCCCCCAACCCAGGCGGCGGGCCGGCGGACGCCCCGCCGCTCTTGGCCGACCTGCTCGCCCGCCACCTCACCCACCTGCGCGTGGAGCGCCGCCTCGCCGAGCGCACGCTGGCGATGTATCTGGAAGCCTTCCAGCGGCTGCAGCGCTTCGCCGACGCCCACGACGGCCTCGACCTGGCCAAGGTGCAGGCCGCGCACGTGCGCCGCTGGGCGGCCGAGCTGCACCGGCAGGGCCTGGCGCCGCGCAGCATCGCCATCGTGCTGTCGGCCTGGCGCGGCTTTTACCGCTGGTGCGGCCGCGACGGCCTCGTGCCGGCCAACCCGGTGGACGGCGTGCGCGCGCCCAAGGCGGCCAAGCCGCTGCCCAAGGCGTTGTCGGTGGACCATGCGGTCGCGCTGGCGCAGCATGAAGACGCCGACGGCGACCCCGTCCTGCTGGCGCGCGACCACGCGATCGTCGAGCTGCTCTACGGCTGCGGCCTGCGGGTGGGCGAGCTGCTGGGGCTGGACTGCCGCCCCGGGGCGCAGGCCGCCGGCTGGGTCGACGAGCCCGACGCCACCGCCCACGTGCTGGGCAAGGGCGGCAAGCGCCGCAGCGTGCCGGTCGGCCGGCCCGCGCTGCGGGCGCTGCGAGCCTGGCTGGAATGCCGCGCCGAGATCGCCGCCCCCTCGGAGGACGCGCTGTTCGTCAGCCGGCGCGGCGGCCGCCTGACCGCCAGCCAGGTGCGCTCGCGCCTGAAGCGCCAAGCCATCCAGGCCGGCGTGCCGACGCACGTGCACCCGCACATGCTGCGCCATTCCTTCGCATCCCACCTGCTGCAAAGCAGCGGCGACCTGCGCGCCGTCCAGGAGCTGCTCGGCCACGCCCACATCAGCACCACCCAGGTCTACACCCAGCTCGACTTCGGCCACCTGAGCAAGGTCTACGACGCCGCGCACCCGCGGGCCAGGAAAAAAGACGGGGGCTGAGGCGCCGTGACGGGGCCAGCGGCCATCGGCGGCAATGCCGCCCTGCCCAGCCGACGGCAGGCCGTCGGCTTCTGGCTGCGTTCGCACGGGCTGATGGCGCTGCGGCTGTGGCGCGACACCTTCGTGCAACCTGTCCGGCGGTGGCCTTCGGCCGCCGGCTTGGGCGACGCGCCGTTGCTGGCCGAGCACCGCAGCCCGCTTTGGCGGGACGGACGCACCGACGGCGAGTTCGGCCTGGTGGCAGGCAAGGTGCACAACCTGCGCCTGGCGGTGGGTGCGTTCCATGGTGTCGAAGTGGCGGCCGGGGGCGTGCTCAGCTTCTGGCGCCAGCTCGGCCGTCTCAGTGCCCGCCGCGGCTTCGTGCTCGGACGCGAGGTGCGCGAAGGCTGCGTGGTGCCGGCGCTCGGCGGCGGGCTGTGCCAGTTGTCCAACGCCTTGGCCACCTGCGCGGCCCAGGCAGGCTTCGCGCTGGTGGAACGGCACGGCCACACGCGCCGGGTGCAGGGCTCGTCTGCGGCCGCGGCCGGCAGCCTGGACGCCACCGTCTTCTGGAACTACGTCGACCTCCGCTGGAAGGCCGGCGTCGCCTGGCGCCTGGAGGCCGAGCTCACGGCCGACGAACTGGTGGTGCGCCTGCGCGGCATCGACACCGGCCGTGCCGCGCCCGGGCGGCCGGTGTCGATGCGCGTGCAACCCGCGCCGGCGGAAGAGCCCTCCGAAGCCCGCGGCTGCCTCACCTGCGCGCAGACCCAATGCTTCCGCCACCGCGGAACCTGGCCGGTGCCGGCGCAGGGCCGCACCGCTTTGCTGCTGGACGCATGGACACCGGAATTTGCCCGGCACCTCGAATCGATCGAAGGCGCCACGGACCGGTTCGTGCCGCGCGGCGCGAAACTGCTCGGCTTGAAGGTGCCGGGCCGCGCCGGCTGGCACCACGACGGCGCCGCACTCCACTTCACCGCCTGGGCGGTCTTCTTCGCACGCTCGCTGGCATCGCGCTGGCACGCCCGCCGGGCCGGCCGCAGGCAAGCCGCGGTCGTCCAGGGGCAGCACGCCCTGGCGCGCGCCTATGCGCGCCGCCTGCGGCCGGAACACACCCGGCTCGTGGTCGACCAGGCCCTGCTCGCGCCGCTGTGGCAGGGCGGCCACCTGGCGGGGCGGCACTACGAGGTGCTGATGCACAGCCTGCCGATGCGGGAGATCCACGCTCGCCTGCAAGCCGCCGGCGAGCGCTGGCCCGAAGACGCGAGCTTGCGCGATTTCCGCGCCGACCCCGGCTGGCTCGACGCGGAAGGCCAGGCCCTGCGCCGAGCCGCGGCCCTGGTGACGCCGCACCGCGAGATCGCCCGCGTGGTGCGGCAACAGCAACCCGGCATCCCGGCGAAGCTGTTGCCGTGGGTCCCACCGGCCTGGGTGGATCAGGACGGCCCAATCGCAGAGCGGTCAGGCGCCACCTCAGCCGCGTCCGACACCGCCAGCCTGCGGCAAGGCCCGATCGTGTTCGGCGCCAGCGCCCTGGGACGCAAGGGCCTGAACGAATTGGCCGCCGCCTTGCAGGGCTGGGAGGGCGAACTGTGGGTGCTGGGCAGCGCCGCCCCGGATCCCGCCGCCTGGCGCGGACTGAAGGTGCGCCACCTGCCGTTCCAAAGCGGATGGTGGCGCGAAGCGGGCGTGCTCGTGTTGCCGGCGCACGTGGAACACTCGCCGCGCGCGGCGCTCGCCGCGTTGGCGGCCGGCATCCCAGTGGTGGCGAGCCCGGCCTGCGGCCTCGAAGGCCTGCCGGGCGCGCGCACCGTGGCGGCCGGCGATGTCGATGGCCTGCGCCGGGCGCTGGCCCCTTGGCTCGGCGCCGGCTCGTCAAGCCGTTGACCGGGGTGCGGCTCAGCCCGCCGTCCAGAAGATGTAGTCGGCCTGGTAGTTGACGATCTCCTTCTTGCCCTTGGTGTCGGCGCCGCAGGGCGAGGCCGGCGCGACGCCGCCGCGGGTGTCGACGCGCTGGATGTAGGTCACGCCGTTCATCGCGCCGGCACCCGTGGCGGGGTTGGCCTTGACCAGTTGCAGCGGGATGGACCCGGCCGCCGCCGGCGCCACCGCGACTTGCGCACCGGTGACCTTCGAACCGTCAGCGCTCTCCCAGGTGGCGGGCGGCCCGTAGTACTTGCCGACCATCCGGCCCTCGCGGTCGTTCAGCACCGCGTCGGGGCCGGCGAAGGCCCATTCGTAGGCTCCCATCGCACCGGCCTTCTCCCGGCATTCATAAGTGATGCGGCCGACGCCCACGGTCTCCATGCCCACCTTGTTGCCCGCGGGCACCTTCACCGCGTCGGGCAGGCTGGCCTGGGAGAACGGCGCTTTGGCCATCGTCGCCGGGCTGCTGGAACAGGCGGACAGGCCGGCGGCGGCCGCGGCTGCGGACAAGATCAAGGGCAGTGTTTTCATCATGTGGCGCTCCTCAGGGGGTGGACGGGGTTGGGTCCGGTCGCCCGGACAGGACGGCCCGCCTCGCGGACCGCCATCCCGCCTCTACGCAGCACACCCCCGACCGGATGCAAAACCGGTGCGGCGCAAGGGCTTCCCCAGGAGGGCTGTCGCGGGCGACCGAGAGGCCTGGACACCCGGATCGCCGCAACCCCCGCGGAACGGTCAAAGTTGGCACGCCGCATGCTTCCGAATGGCGTGCAAAGCGCAGGCTTTTTAACGATTTGCTACAACGGCCCTGTGCTGGAATGGAATCGTCGGTGGAGGGTGGATCCGCTTCCCGCCACCGCCGGTTTTCGTTCGATGTTGACGCTGGATGGAGGTAGTCGTATGAGCACATCCCACGAACTCGTCGCGGTCGAGGCGCGGCGCAACAACAACATCCCGATCGCCCGCATGCGGCACATGTACCGCGTCGACGAAGTCGGCCGCAAGCTGGAGAAGCTGCCGCAAAAGGAACACGAGGGCCTGCGCGCCACCTACGAGCGCATGCTCGAAAAGGGCCCGGAGCGCTTCCAGGTCAAGCCCGCCGGCCTGCCGGTGATGGACCACCTCTACGACGAGCTGCCCAACTTCGCCCAGGTGCTGGACGACATCAAGCGCCAACTCGCGCTGTGCGAGGACAGCCGCGACGCGCTGGAGATCACGCCGCTGCTGCTGCTGGGCCCGCCCGGCGTCGGCAAGACGCATTTCGCGCGCGCCTTGTCGGCGCTGCTGGGCACCGGCATGGGCTTCGTGTCGATGTGCTCGATGACCGCCGGCTGGGTGCTGTCCGGCGCCTCCAGCCAGTGGAAGGGCGCGCGGCCCGGCAAGGTGTTCGAAACGCTGGTCGACGGCGAATACGCCAACCCGGTGATGGTGGTCGACGAGATCGACAAGGCCGGCGGCGAACACACCTACGACCCGCTGGGCGCGCTGTACAGCCTGTTGGAGCACGACACCGCGGGCAGCTTCGTCGACGAGTTCGCCGAAGTGCCGATCGACGCCAGCCAGGTGATCTGGGTGGCCACCGCGAACGACGCGCGCGGCATCCCCGACCCCATCCTCAACCGCATGAACGTCTACGAAGTGCAGGCCCCCGACGCCGACGCGGCGCGCCGCATCGCCGCCCGGCTCTACAAGGGCATCCGGGCCGAGCACGACTGGGGCTCGCGCTTCAACCCGTCGCCCGAGGCCGAGGTGCTGGACCGCATGAGCGAGATGGCGCCGCGCGACATGCGCCGCGCCTGGATGACCGCCTTCGGCAACGCCAAGCTGGCCCACCGCGACCACGTCCTGCCGGTCGACCTGCCGGAAACCGGCGGGCGGCGGGCGGCGATGGGGTTCGTGCAGTAGCGTTCGCGCGGCAGCGAGGCAAGGCGGCGGCGGGCCGCGGAACTGGATGCATCGAAGTTAGGGGGGCGTGGCGGCATCCACTTCCCGGTGCAGGGGCGTACGGGTGGGGGCAGCGCGACTTTGCGTTGCGCCACCCACCAGGAGCCCCCTCATGCAGACCCGCCCCAACCTTTCACCGGAACTGCCGGCCACTACTTTACTGACGACGCCGCCGGTGTTTCCGGTCGATCCGCCCGTCTTGGCCCCTCCCGGCGCGCTCGCGCCTTTCGCGCCCAGCGCGCTGCAGGCGCAAGCCGCGCCAGGGCTGGTGCAGCTCACATGGCAGGACAACAGCCTCAACGAAGACGGTATCAAGGTCAGGCGCCGCGGCCCCACCGACACCGGCTTCGTCGACATCGCCATACTGGGCCCCAACGCTACCGCCTACGCCGACGCGACAACGCAGCCAAACACGACTTACACCTACCGCGTCCGCGCGTTCAACGCGGCCGGCGGCGCGGTGTCGAATGACGCCGTCGTGACCACGCCGCCGGCCGGCGGCGCCATCGCCGTGCCGCTGGCGCCCGGCGGGCTCACCGCCACGGCGCTGTCCCCGACCCAGGTGGCTCTGGCCTGGCAGGACAACAGCGGCAACGAGGACGGTTTTAAAGTGAAGCGCCAAGGCCCCGGCGAGACGGCGTTCACGGACATCGCCTCGCTGCCCGCCAACGCCACCGGTTACACCGACTCGGGCGCGCAGCCGGGCAGAACCTACACCTACCGGGTGCGCGCTTTCAACGCAGCGGGCGGCGCGGTGTCGAACGAGGCCGCTGTCGCCACGCCCGCCAACGACCTGCGCAAGTCCTTCACGATGGACTCGCGGGCCGGCAACCTGGCGCTGGTCGCCGGTGCCTCCACCACGTTCGTGGCCGGGCGCTTCGAGAAATTCACCAATGGCATCCCGACGCTGGATTTCGTGAACGCCAGCGCGAGCATCAGCCCGGCCGAACCGAGCATCGGGCTCAGCCTGTCGCCGGGCAACCCCATCGAGTCTTTCCAAGCGGTCAGCCTCACGATCACGACGACTACGGACACGCCGGCCCAGGCTTACGTGGTCACGATCAACGGTGCCTCGGCGGAAGACGGTCAGCCGTATTCGCCGGGTCGCATCCCGGTCACGGTGACGCCGCCGCCCAAGGTGGTGCTCGACGTCGCGCCGGGGATGCAGACAGTCCGCGCGGGTACCCCGGCCCGCTACGAGGTGCGGCTGCAGCGCGACGCCTTCACCCAGGGCGCGCAAGTCGAGCTGTCGGTGAACGAGTCGCGCCTGCCGCCGGGCGTGCGTGTGAGCTTCGACCCGCCCGCGCTCAACGGCAACCGTTCGACGATGACGGTGACGACCGAGCGTGTGGACCTGCCCGACACGATCGACCTGCGCGTGCGCGGCCGCACGCCTGGCGTGCAGGTGATGGCCGCCGACGCGCGCCTGAAGATCCAGCCCGAAGTGGCACTCGCCGTGGCGCCGCCGACGGCCACGCTCGATGCGGGCCAGTCGCGGCGTTTCGATTTCACGGTGGTCCGCATGGGCTACGCCGGCAGCTTGATGCTGGCCGTCGACTTCCGCGAGCCCAAGCCTCTGTTCGCCGCGGTCACCATGCCGGCAAACTTCAGCGCGGGCTCGGCCTTCCAGGCCGACGTGCAGGTCAAGGAGGGCACCGCGCGCGGTAGCTACAGGCTATTCGCCCGGGCTGTGTTCCCCGGGGGGGCGAGCGTGCTGTCCAACGAAGCCGAGGTGCCGGTCGAGGTGCGGGCCCGCGGCCTGCTGCAACTGGCGGCCGACCGGTCCGGCGTCGCGTTGGCCCCCGGCGACACCGAGAACCTCGCCATCGGCCTGTCGGCCATCATGCCCAGTGGCCTGCAAGGCCGTGTCGAACTGAGCCTGGACACCGCCGACCTGCCGCAGGGCGTGCGCGTCAAATTCGACGGCGAAGAAGACAGGGTGCTGGTGGTGGACCGCGCAGCGGCGTCGTTGCTCGACATCACGGCCGACGCGCTGGCGGCTGGCGGCGGCAGCTTCACCGTCAACGGCCGCTTCCTGGACGGGCCCGATGTCGAAGTGCGCGCCGTCACGGTCACCGTGCAGGCCCTGGCCGCGGCGTCCGTGGTCGTGGACTTCTTCGGGCCGGTCCGTTCGGTCGAGCAGGGCCAGACGGCCGCCTACACGCTGTTGCTGAAGGCGGTGAACTACGCTGGCGACGTGAGCTTGTCGGTGCCCGACCTGCCGCCCGGCGTGCCGCAGGCGGCGTTCGGGGCCAACCCGGTCAGGGTGTCGTCCGCTCAGGATCCGGTTCCCGTAGCGCTGAGCTTCGACACCGCGGGCGTCCCGGTGGGCACTTTCCTGTTCTCAGTGTTGGGCACCGCCGTACCGTCGGCCCAGGTCATCGTGCTCCGGGACGGGACACTGGACGTCACACCGGCACCGGTGCCGCTGCCTCCGCCTGCCATCGACGGCTTCTCGCCGGCCAGCGGCACCGTGGCCACGCCGGTCACCATCACGGGCGAGAATTTCGCCGCCGGCGCGCAGGTGACGTTCAACGGCGTGGCCGCAACCGCCAGCGTGGCGTCGGCCACGCGCATCGAAACAGCCGTGCCTTTGGGAGCCAGCCGTGGTCGCATCGGCGTGAAAACGACGGGCGCCGTGGTTCTCTCCGACGCCGAGTTCGATGTCCTGACGGCGGGGGCGGTAGCGCTGTCGGTGACGCCGGCGGCGGTGGCGGCCGCACCGGGCCAACGGCTGCGCTACGTGGTGGGGCTGGCTCGGACCGGCTTCGCCGGCCCAGTGCAGCTGGCGGTCGAAGGCTTGCCCCCGGGCAGTGTGGTGGGGTTCGGTGAATCGCCCACCTTGGGCAACCAGGTGGCGCTTGACGTGCAGTTGCCGGCACGCGCGGCGGCAGGCGCCTACACGTTGACGGTCACGGGCCGCGCCGCCGGGCTGACGATCGAACCCGTGTCCACCCTGCTCAAACTGAAGGCGCGTGTCCCGGACACCGCGCCCGAGCTTGCAGACAGGGCGGCCTGATGGGCGGCCCGCGGCCCGGCCTGTCCGAGCCGCGGGCCCAGGTATGCGCCCAGCGCGCAATCCCCTCGTCCCATCCGGGGTTGATGCGGACGACCGGTGGCGTGCCTCACACTAGTCCAGTGAAACAGAGAAATCGCACATCCGATTTCTCTGTTTCACTGGACTAGGCTATCCCCGGCGCTGCCGCCGGTCTCCCATGCATCCACCTTCCCGCAGCACCCGGAGGGGCACCCCACCCTCCTCCAAACCGCCCGGGTTCTGGTCCGCCCTGAAAGCCCAGGTCCAGGCCCACATGCCCACCCGCGAGGCGCTGGCCCGTCAGCGCTGGCTGGGTCCGCTCGCGCACCGGTTGGCCGAGCCCGGGCTGTGGCGAATGAAGCCCGAGGCGATGGCGCGCGGCGTGGCGATCGGGCTGTTCTGGGCTTTCGTGCTGCCTTTCGCGCAGATCCTGTTCGCGGCGGCGCATTGCGTCTGGTGGCGCGGCAACATCCCGCTGGCCGCGGGCCTGACGCTGGTAACCAACCCGTTCACGATAGGCGGCTGGCTGTACCTGGCTTACCAGGTCGGCTCGGCCTTCGTGGGCTCGGCCGCCGACAGCGCCGCGGCGGCCGGCGAGTCGACCCTGGGTTTGCTGGGCACGCTGCAGTCCTTCGGTTGGCCCACCATGGTGGGCATGGGCACTTTCGCACTGGTGGGATCGGTGTCGGGCTACCTGATCACCCGCACCGCCTGCCGGGCCTGGTTCCATTGGCGGGTCGCGCGGCGGCAGCGGCGGCGCCGGGCAGTCTGACCGGCGCCGCCCGGCTCAGCAGCCGGCTACCGGCGCGAGCGGCTGCCCCGCCAGCACCCGCGCGTAAACGCCGGTGTCGACATTGCCGCCCGTCACGACGATGCCGACGCGGCGGCCGCGCAGTTGCTCGCGCTGCTGCCAGGCCGCGGCGAGCGAGGCGGCGCCGGCGCCTTCGGCGGCGTTGTGCGTGTCTGAGAACAGGAAGCGCATGGCCTGCGCCACCTCCTGGTCGTCGACGGCGACGATGTCGTCCACCTCATCGCGGATCACCCCCAGCGCCGCCGGCTCGGGCACGCAGCAGGCCATGCCGTCGGCCAGCCGGGTGGATACCGGGGATTCGACGGCTTCGCCGCGGCGGAAGGAGTCGAGGTAGGCGGTGGCGTGGGCCGACACCACGCCGACGATGCGCGTGGACGAGGCGCCGCTGTAGGCGCGCGCTGCGACGCAGGCGGTGATGCCGGAACCCAGGCCGATGGGCACGAAGACCAAGTCGGGCGCGGCGTCACTTGCGAAACCTTCGAAGAACTCGACCCAGCAGGTGGCCACGCCGCGCACCAGGTCGCGGTGCAGGCTGGGCACCATGTGCAGTCCCTGTTCCTCGGCCAGCCGCGCCGCATGCTCGCGGGCTTGCTGGAAGTCGTCGCCGTGCTCGACCAGGCTGGCGCCGAGCGCGCGCATCGCCGCGTTCTTTTCCATCGAGTTGCCGTGCGGCACCACGATCGTGGCCTTCAACCCGAGCTGGGCCGCGGCGCGGGCGATCGACTGGCCGTGGTTGCCGCGCGTGGCGCTGACGACGCCGCGCAGCCGCGGCTCGCGCCGCAGCAGCTCGTGCAGGTAGACGATGCCGCCGCGCACCTTGAAAGCGCCGGTGGGCGCGTGGTTCTCTTGCTTGACGTGCAGCTCGGCGCCCAGCCGCCGGTCCAGCAGCGGCCAGCGCATCGTCGGCGTGGGGGACAACTGGCGGTAGACCAAGGCTTGGGCGCTGGTGATGTCGGCGTGGGTGAGGGGCAGGAGCATGGCGGTTGGGATGGTTGATGGGTCGGAAAATCGGCGATCGGCGGAGCGCTGCATGGCGTGCGAAGAAAAGCGGCGTCGCGAGGGACAGGGGCCAGGGGCTCCGTTCATGTCCCCCGTGGGCTTCGCCCACTCCTCCTTGACTTCTCTACGCCCCTGGCCCCTGTCCCTCGCTCAAAACCGTTGATGGCATGCCAAGAGGTCAAGGGATTCCATTGGTTCCCACACTGCGAGGGCATCCCGTCCCCTTGCAGTGCCTCGCGCCAATCTGCCGAAAAACAGTCAATCGGTGTAGCCACTCGACAAGGTGACCACACCGCGCGGCGTTTCTAGCGTGGCATGCAAGCGGGCCGCGGGCGCGCCGGGCTGGGCCGGCGGCGCCTGCGACAGCGCCACGCCGTTCCAGCCGAGCGCGGCATAGGCGGCGGCCAGCAGGGCGGTGTCGTCGGCGATCACACGCAGCGCCGCCAGCTGCACGCCGCAACCGGGCATCCGCAAGCCGGGGGACTCGCTTTCCCATTCGATCAGAGTCGGCACCGCGCCGCCTAGCGGCAACGCGCCGTCCTCGCGCACCGTCAGGCGCCAGCGCAGCTCGCCCTGCTGGCCGGGGCGGCTCAACGCCATCGGCGTGCCGGGATCGATGCCGGCGGCGGCACGCAGGGCTGCGAGGTGGTCGTCCAGCCGCGTCGTGCGCACCACGGCGTGGACCAGGCGCGGCGCCCGCGCCACCGCGTCGCGCAGGCCGGGCTCGTCCATGCCGAACCAGCGGCGGTGGGCCGGCGCGGGGGCCCCGGGGTCGATCGCGATGATTTCGGCGTAGGCGCCGGGCGCTGCCGGACCGGCGATCGAGAAAAGCCGGTTGTGGGTGCCCATGCGGGCATGCGTGCCGCCCGGCCCGGGCGTGATGCCCAGCGTCTCTTCGCACCAAGCCACGCCCTGCGCCAGGCTGCCGGCGACGATCACCAGGTGGTCCAGCGCCACCGGTTCGCAGGGCACCGCCATGGCCGCGCCGCCCGTCACGCCGCTGCCGTTGCCGCCGCCACCGGCCAGCGCAGTCCGAAATGGCCGTCGAGCACCGCGTCGCGGTCGTGCGGCGCCACGGCGGTGGCGACCACGCCGTCGGCCGTGACTTGCTTGAGGGTGTCGCCGAAGAGGATGTCCCGGCCCTGCTCGTGCTGCCGAACCACCAGCATCTTCTGCACGAAGATGGCGTCGGGGTGGGTGGAGTTCATGTAGTTGGCGGGTGCGAAGTCGACCCACTCCTGGGGCGACAGGTCGAAGCCGTACTGGTTGGCCCAGGCGCCTTCGACCCAGGCCTGCAGCAGGTATTCGCCGGGCTGCGGCTGGGTGAGCTTGAAGCGGTCGAAGTCCTGCGCCACCTCGTCGCCCAGGCGGTCCAGGCGCATCGGCGCGCGGATGCCGTAGCTGCCGAAGCCCAGGTCGCAGAGCCAGTCGTGGCCGTCGGCGCGGGCCACCAGGGCCATGTGGGTGCGGGGCCGGCGCACCGGGTAGAACATCGGCCGCGCGGCGACGAAGCGGTAGGGGATGCCCAGCGCCTGCAGCGCCATCGCGAACAGGCCGTTGATCTCGTAGCAGTAGCCGCCGCGCCGCCGGTGGACGATCTTTTCGACGATGTCCTCCGGCACCAGCGACACGCCCTTGCCGGCCTGCACGTCGAGGTTCTCGAAGGGCACGGCGAACAGCTGGCGGCGCATCAGCGCGGCGAGCGTGGCGGCGTCGGCCGCGGCCGGGCCGTCGTGGCCGATGCGCGAAAAGTAGGCGTTCAGGTCGAAATTGGCGGCTTGCATCGGGAGTTCCGTTCAGTGGGGTCTGGCTGTCAAAGGCTGACCGTGCCGCCAATGCAGGGCGCCACCGCGCCGCCCACCCAGACGGTGCCGTCGGCGGCTTGCTCGATGTGCACACGGCCGCGGCGGCCCAGGACGGTGCCCTGGCTGGCGACATAACGGGCAGGCGCGCGGCCGCTGCCGATCAGCCACTGGGCCAGCCCGGCGTTGAGGCTGCCGGTCACTGGGTCTTCGAGGCCACCGGGCGCGAAGGCCCGCACCTCGAACTGGGCCTCGTCGCCGTCCACCGCCGGGTTCCAAGGGGCGACCGCGCCGAGTTTGAGGCCGGCCATGGCGGCGAAGTCGGGCGCCAGCGAGAGGACCTGCTCCCGGTTGGACAGCAGCACCGCCAGCCAGCCCGGGCCGTTGTCGACCCATTCGACGGCCCGCAGTTCAGCGGGCGCAAGTTTCAAGGCCCGCGCCACCTGGGCCTGGATGCCGGCGTCGGCCGCGCCGGCGCGCCGCAGCGGCGGTGCCGCGAAGGCCAGGCGCCCGCTTTCTCCGTCCTGCCGCACGTGCACCAGCCCGATGTCGCACTCCTGGACCACGACGCCCGGTTGCCGCGGACGGCCGCCCTCGGCCAGCCAGGCCGCGCAGCTGCCCAGGGTGGGATGGCCGGCGAAAGGCAGCTCGCCAGCGGCGGTGAAGATGCGCACGCGGTAGTCGGCCTCGGGCGACGACGGGGGCAGGAGGAAGGTGGTTTCCGACAGGTTGGTCCAGCGGGCGAAGGCGGCCATCCGATCGTCGTCCAGGCCCTCGGCGTCGGCCACGACGGCCAGGGGGTTGCCGCGCAGCGGCTCGGTGGAGAAGACGTCGACCTGGTGAAAAGGACGGGTGGTGGCGGTCATGCGGAGGTTTCCGGTTGGAGGTCGAGGACGCCACGGCTCACGGGCCAGACTTCGCCGCTGACCCACAGCCCGCCGGCGCCGTCGCGGCGCACGCCGATGCGGCTCGGGCGGCCGGCATAGCGGCCTTGCGAAAGCGTCAATGGCTGGCGGGGGTCGGCCAGGCCGAGGTCGAACAGGTAGGCCGCGGCGGGGCCGGCGGCGCTGCCGGTGGCCACGTCTTCGACGCGGCCGAAGTGGTCCCAGGTGCGTTGTTCGCGGCCTTCGGCGTCCAGCAGCAGTGCGAACTTGGCGCCGAAGGGCGCGACCAGGGCCTCGACACTGGCGGACTGGGCCACGCCGCGTGCCAGCGCCCCGGGCCGCACCGGCAGGATGAGATAGGGCAGGCCGGTGGAGGCCACCCGGGCGGGCAGGCCGTCGACCAGGTCGTCGCGGCGCAGCCCCAGTCCATCGAGCACCGGACCGAGCAGGGCCGGGTCGATGGCACCGCCGAGTTCTCCGTCGCCCTGGTTCATCTCGGCGCGGTACTGGCCCTGCGACAGCCGCGCGGTGCGCACCGGCAGGTCGCCCGCCGCGAGCTTGAGCAACCAGTCGCGCTCGGCGTCGCCGGGCGCGAAGGCGCGGTGCAGCACCGCGGCCGCGCCGAGCACCGGGTGGCCGGCGAACGGGAGTTCCTCGTCCACCGTGAACACCCGGGCGCCGGCTTCGCCCTGCGCCGTCGGCTCGGCCAGGAAGATGGACTCGAACTGGTTCATCTCCCGGGTGAGCCGCTGCATGAAGGGCGCCGCCCAGCCGCCGGCGCCCAGGAAGACGGCCAGGCCATTGCCGGTCAGCGGACCGGTGGCGAAGACGTCGACATGGAAGAAGGTCGCGGCGGGCAGGCCCATGGTCAGGCGGCCGCCGGCGCGGCTTGCTTCAGCGCCTCGGCGAGCAGGGCGACGCCCTGGCCGATGCGTTCGGGGTCGACGGTGACGAAGCTCAGCCGCAGCGTGTTCTTGCGCACCGCGCCGCCGGCGAAGAAGGGCTCGCCCGGCACGAAGGCCATGCCGCGTTCGACGGCGAGCGGCAGCAGGGCCATCGCGTCGACGCCCTCCGGCAGGCTCACCCAGAAGAACATGCCGCCGGTGGGCACCGTCCAGCGGCAGCCGGGCGGCAGGTGCGCCTCCAGCGCGGCGCGCATCGCGTCGCGGCGTTGCTTGTACAGCGCGCGGATCGTCGGCACGTGCTCGTCGAGGAAGCCGTCGCGGATGACTTCGTGCACCACGCGCTGGTTGAAACCGGGGGTGTGCAGGTCTGCCGCCTGCTTGGCCTGCAGCAGTTTGGGCATCAAGGCCGGCGGGGCGATCACGTAGCCCAGCCGCATGCCGGGCGCCAGCACCTTCGAGAAGGAGCCGAGGTAGATCGAACCCTCGGCCCAGCGCGAGGCCAGCGGCGCGGGCGGAGCCTGGTCGAACCAGAGGTCGCCGTAGGGGTTGTCCTCGACCAGCGGCAGGCCGGTCTCGCGCGCCTTCTCGACGATGGCGTCGCGGCGCGCGGCGCTCAGGCAGCGGCCGCTCGGGTTCTGGAAATTCGGGATCACGTAAAGGAAGCGCGCGCCCTTGACCTCGCCCAGGGACGCGGGCAGCGGGCCCTCGTCGTCGCAGGCGACCGGCACGAACTCGGGCTCATAGGGCGCGAAGGCCTGCAGCGCGCCGAGGTAGGTCGGCGTTTCGACCGCCACGCGGCTGCCGGCGTCGACCAGCACCTTGCCGACCAGGTCCAGGCCCTGCTGCGAGCCGGTGGTGATCAGCACCTGGGAAGGGTCCAGGCCGGCCAAACCCTGGGCCGCCATGTGGGCGGCGACCCATTCGCGCAGCGGCAGGTAACCCTCGCTGGCGGCGTATTGCAGCGCCTCGCGCGGCGTGTCGCGCAGCACGCGCTCGGCGGCGTCGCGCACCGGCTGCACCGGGAAGCTGTCGGGCGACGGCAGGCCCCCGGCCAGCGAGATGATGCCGGGCCGCTCGGTGACTTTGAGGATCTCGCGGATGATCGACGGGTTCATCCGCGCGGCGCGGTGCGCCTGGGTGAAGGGGCTGGACGGCATGGAAGGGGTTCCGGTGGTGGTGTGGGCTGGGGCTTCGCTCATGGCAATTCGCTCGCTGGTTTCGGCGCTTGTGGCGCCTGGGGTGGAAGGGTGGGGTCGGATCGGCCGCCGGCCGGGGCGCCGCGGCTTTCGCCGCCCTGGGGGCCGTAGAAGACCACCCAGGTCATGAAGTCCGGGCTGAAGCGGGTGAAGCGGTGCTCCACGCCCGCCGGCACGAACAGGCAGTCGCCGGGGCCGAAGGGGGTGAGTATGTCGCCGCAGGCGAATTCGCCGTGGCCGGCGGCGACGATGTAGAGCTCGTCCTGGGTGTGGGGCGTCTGCAGGTCCGCGCCTTCGGGCCGGTACAGCTCGACGGTCATGCTTCCGTGCGCCAGCATTTGGACGAAGGGCGCGCCCGCCGGATAGCGCGCGGTCGCGGCCCCGGGCAGAGCCTGGACGGCGTCTTGCAGGCGCGCCTGCCCGCCTGGCTCCTTCATGGCGCACCCACCGCGGCCGGGGCTTGCAACAGCGGCAGCAGCGACGCCACCAGCAGCAGCGCCATCGCCCAGTTGAAGGCGCGCAGCACGCGCGGGCTGCGCAAGTGCTCGCGCATGCCGCTGCCGAACACGGCCCACACGCCGATGCTGGGTGCGCCGACCAGCGCGAAGAGCACGGAGACCGCGACCACCGCCCAGGCGCCGTAGCCCGGCGCCAGGTAGCTGCTGAACACGCCCACCGCCATCACCCAGGCTTTCGGGTTGACCCACTGGAACGCGGCGGCGGCCCAGAAGCCCATCGGGCGCGGCCCGGCCGCGGCGCCGGACTCGCCCGGCGGGCCGGAGCGCACCATGCCCCAGGCCAGGTAGAGCATGTAGGCCACGCCCAGCCATTTCATGACGGCGTAGACCGCCGGGTAGCGCCCGAAGACGGCGCCCAGTCCCAGGCCCACCGCCACCAGCATCACCAGGAAGCCGACGGTGATGCCGGCCATGTGCGGCAGCGTGGCCCGCACGCCGTGGTTCACGCCCGAGGCCAGCAGCATCAGGTTGTTGGGGCCGGGGGTGACTGAAGTCACCAGCGCGAACAGCGCGATCGCGAGCAGGGTGTCGGGTGTCGGCATGGGGCTCGTCCTTTCGAATCCTTCAGCGGCGCACCGGCATTTTCTTGCCGGCGAACACCGTGGCGATGACCGCCAGCGAGAAACCCACCGTCGCCGTGTCCAGCGATTCGCCCAGGATGGGGACCGCGAACAGCAGCGCCAGGAAGGGTTGCACCAGTTGCACCTGGCTGACGCGCACCGTGCCGCCCAGCGCCAGGCCGCGGTACCAGGCGAAGAAGCCCAGCCACATCGAGAACACGGTGACGTAGGCGAACCCGCCCCAGGCGGCCCAGCGCACCGGTTGGGCCGACAGGTCGGGCCAGGCCGCCCACATCGCCGGCGCCGTGAAAGGCAGGCTGCCGACCAGCACCCAGCAGATCACCTGTTCGGCGGGCATTTCGGCGGACACGCGCGCGCCGGCCACATAGGCGATGGCGCCGCTGGCGACCGACAGCAGCAGCAAGCCGTCGGCCGCATGCAGCCGCCCGCCGCCCTGCCAGGCGGCGAAGCCGATGACCAGCGCGCAGCCGAGCCCCGCGCAGAACCAGAAACCGTTGGATGGCCGCTGGCGGAAATACAAGGCGGCCGCCAGCGCCGTGCCCAGCGGCAGCACGCCGGTGACGACGGCGGCGTGCGTCGCCTCCACCTGGCGCAGTGCCAAGGCCAGGAAGAGCGGGAAACCCAGGACCGAGCCGGCCGCAGAGACCGCCAGCGCGCCCCAGTGCCGGCGCGCCGGCACTGGGGCACCGGTGAAGACCAGGTAAACGATGCTCAACAGCCCGGCCAACGCCGCCCGGCCCGCCGTGACGAAGAACGGCGGCAACTGCGGATCGCCTGCGGCTCCCACGGCCAACCGCGTCATCGGCAACGTGAAAGCGAAGATCACCACGCCGAGCAGGCCCAGCCACAGGCCCCGGTTTTCCCGCTGCCGGTGCGCCAGCGGCGTTTCCGCGGCCGGCGCGGACGACAAGGGGAGGCGGTGGGCTTCTTGGGCGGGCATGGCAAACAGTTTAGTGTCGGCACCAGCACAGCAGCAGTACACTTTCTGCGTACATCTGCTGAACTGTATTGGTCACGCCAGGCGCACACGGCGTCCTGGCCCAAGGAGCCGAGACGACATGCCCACCCCTCCTCTCGCCGCCGCCAAACCCCGCGCCATCGCGCCCGCGGCCCAGGCGCCGCACCCGCCTCCGCTGTCCCGGCGCGCCGACACCACGCTGACCGAACAACTGGCGCTGCGCTTCGGCGAACACATCCGCCAGCGCCTGATGCCGCCCGGCAGCCGCCTGCCCTCGGTGCGCGAATGCGCCAAGCGCCACCAGGTGAGCACCAGCACCGTGGTGGCCGCCTATGACCTGCTGCTGGCCCAGGGCCTGGTGGAGGCGCGCAAGCAACGCGGTTTCTTCGTGCGCGAGACCCGGCCCGCGGCCGCGGCGGGCAGGCCGCACGCGGCGGCCCGCGCGCTGGAAAAAGCGCCGGACCAGGCGCCCGTGTTGCGCCCGCCGGTCAGCGCCACCACGCTGATGCGCGGCATGTTCCAGCCGCCCGGCAGCCTGCCCACGCCGGGCCTGGGCACGCTGCCGGTGGATTGGCTCGACCTGCCGATCCTCAGCGGCGCGCTCAAGCGCGTGAGCAGCGGCGCGCTGCTCGGGCCGCTGTCCCTGCAATACGGCGAGCCGGCCGGCGACCTGCGGCTGCGGCGGGCGCTGTGCCACAAGCTGCTGGACCACGGCATCCATGCCGAGCCCGGGCAGCTCATCACCACCCTGGGCGCGACCCATGCACTGGACGTCATCACCCGCACCCTGCTGCGCGCGGGCGACACGGTGCTGGTGGACGAGCCCGGCTGGCCGGTGGAGTTCGCCCGGCTGGCGGCGCTCGGCCTGCGGGTGCTGCCGGTGCCGCGCGGCGAAGCCGGGCCCGACCTGGCGGTGATGCGCCAGTTGATCGAGGCCCAGGCGCCGCAGGACAAGCCGCGCCTGTACATCACCGTCTCGGTGCTGCACAACCCCACCGGCGCCTGCCTCGGCCTGCAGGCCGCGCACCAGGTCCTGCAGCTGGCGGCCGAGCACCAGTTCCACATTCTCGAAGACGACAGCTACTGCTACCTCGCGCCCGGCCACCTGCCCCGGCTTTCTGCGCTGGACGGGCTGCGGCGCACGATCTACGTGTCCGGTTTCTCGAAGATCCTCGTGCCCAATTGGCGCGTCGGCTATATCGCGGCGCCCGACGCGCTGGTCGACCGCCTGATCGACACCAAGCTGCTGGGCACGCTGACCACCCCCTCGCTGACGGAGCAGGCCCTGGCTCACTGCCTGGAACAGGGCTGGCTGCGCCGCCACGCCGACCGCGTCAACCAGCGGCTGGACGCCGCCCGCAGCCGCACCGCCAAGCTCGCCCAGGCGCATGGTTGCGTTTTCCGCGCCACGCCGCGCGGCCTGTTCGGCTGGGTGGACGCCGGCGTGGACACCGAACGCCTGGCGCAGACCATGGTGGACGAAGGCTGGCTGCTCGCGCCGGGCAGCCTCTTCCACGCCAACCACCGGCCGACGACGCTGATGCGCATCAACTTCAGCACCACCCAGGAAGCGCGCTTCTGGGAGGCGCTGGGCCGCGCCCGCGACCGGGTTGCTTGAGTGGCGCGGCCCGCCAGAAGGCGGGCCGCCCACGCTGGGCGACAATCCCGGGTTTGCACATCTTCCGCCGCGGCCAGGAGGCCGCCCGCGCAGAACCCATGGCCCGCCCGCCCCCATCCCCGCCCAACGCCGGACCAGCCTCCTTCCCCGCCATCGACCTGCTGCGCGCGTTGGCCGCGATGCTGGTGCTGGTCTACCACGTCCTCGTGCTGGGCAACTGGCCCAACGCGCCGCAGGGCGGCGTGTGGATGGCTTTCCAGCGCGGCTGGGTCGGGGTCGACCTGTTCTTTGTGATCAGCGGCTTCGTCATCGCCTGGTCGGCGCTGAACGGGCACGCGGCCCAAGGCCCGGCCTTCCGGAAAGAATTCGCGCGGCGCCGTCTGCGGCGCATCGTGCCCCTCTATTACTTCACCACCCTGATCTTCCTCTTCCTGGTGCAACCGGCGCTGCTGCTGATCCCGGCCGGCGCCATGGTGGTCCACCTCGGCAGCCACCTCCTGTTCCTGCACAACCTGCATCCTGGCACCTTCGGCTCGATCAATGGGGTGGCCTGGTCGGTGGGGCTGGAGGTGCAGTTCTACCTGCTGATGCTGCTCATCACGCCCCGGCTGGCCCGGGCCGGCGCCGCCAGGGCGCTGGCGGCCGCGGCCCTGCTGGCCCTGGCCTACCGCTATGCCACCACCTTGCTGCTGGTGCCCGGGCTGCCCGAGACCAGCGTGCACGAACAGATGGTGGCCGTCACCCAGCTGCCGGGCGTGATCGACCAGTTCGCCTGCGGCATCTTCCTGGCCATGGCCCTGCACCGCAAGGAAGGCGCCGCCTACCGGTGGCTCACCGCGGGCTGGCGCAACTTCGTTTTCTGGCTCGTGCTGGCCGGCCTCTTCCTCGGGGCCGCGCTGAAGCTGCACCTCACCTATACCTATTGGGCCAGCCAGGCGATGATCGTCTTCTGGCGGCCGGTGCTCACCCTGGGGATGGCCTGCCTGGTCGCCGCAGCGGTCACCTTCCCCTGGGCGTCGGCCCGGCTGCTGGCGCCCCTGCGCTACCTCGGCGAGATCAGCTACGGGATCTACCTTTGGCACCTGCTGATCCTGCACGTGCTCAAGACCCACGTCACGGCGATCCAGGGCCCGGCCCTGCTGGGCTACGTCGTGGCCTGCACGCTGGTGCTGTCCGCCTTCTCCTGGCACGCTTTCGAAAAACCCTGGATCCGCCGGCCCCGGCCTCAAACCACGCCGTGCCGCGACAACACTTAGCCGACACCCGATGACCACGACCTCGCCCGACAAGCCCCGCTGGTGGTGGCACCTTTTCCTGGCCGGCCTGGTGCTGCTGGGCTGTGGATTGCGTTTCCACGACCTCGGCAAAAAGAGCTTCTGGTCGGACGAGCTCTTCACACTGGGCATGGCCATATACCGGCCCCTCGTGCCGGACGCGGGGCAGCCCTGGTTCCGGCCGACTTCGATTTTCCAGCTGCAGGACGGCGACAGCTTCCTGACGAGCAAGGCGGCCGAACAGCATCCGCCGCTGCAGGACTTGCTGGAAAAAGGCAGCGTCCACTTGCTGGGCGTATCCGAATTCGCCGCGCGGCTGCCCGGCGCCCTGGCCGGCTGCGCGCTGCTGTTGTGGTTCGCGGTCTTCGCGGCCCGGCGGTCCGATCCGACGGAGCGCCGCGTCACCGCCTGGGCCTTGCTGCTGCTGACCTTGTCGCCGGCCCTGGTCGTCTATGCGCAGGACGCGCGTGCCTACAGCCTGGGCACGGCGCTGACCGGCATGGGCTCGCTGCTGTGGGCGCTGCGCTGGCGCCGCGGCTGGCGCGGGCTCGAACCGCCCTCATGGACCGAGATCCTGCTGTTCCTGCTCGCCTGCTATTCGCATTACAACGCGGCCGCGCTGGTGGCGGTGCTGATGGCCGCCGATTTCTTCGCAGCTTTGAAGAACCGCAGCCTGCGCAGCCTCGCCCGGCTCGCCACCCTGACCGCCGCCTTCGGCGTCTGGGTGGCCGTGAGCGCGCACACCATCAAGGCCACCAGCAACGGCGCCGTGGCCTGGGGGCAGTTCTCGAACCTGCACTTCGCGGTGTCCACGGTGGAGGGCGCCATCGCGGTCATGCACGCCCCCTGGCTGCTGGGGGGGTTGATCCTGGGCTGCGGGACGCTGGCCTGGCGCCGGCTGCGCCTGGCACCCGGCGAGGCCCCGTGGCCGGACTGGGCGGTGCAGTTGCTGGCGCTGTCCAACCTGGTCCTGCTTTACCTGCTGCTGGCCGGCGGCATCGTGGCCAAGGCCGGCATGACCCACGCGCGCTTCTACATCTTCGCCGTCCCGCTCTTCGCGCTGGCCTGCGGCGTGCTGCTGGACCGGCTGCGGCACCGGTGGGCCATCGCGGCCGCCGGTGCCTTCGTGGCGGCCTGCGCCTGGCCCGCGTTCTATTCGGACCGGCTCGGCACCTACGAGGACTACCGCAACGCCGCGTACGTGGCGCTGCGCGACTTCAAGGCCGACAGCAAATTCCTTTACCCGTGGCAGCCCAACCGCGACCTGTACCGCATCTACCTGGAACCCTGGTTCAAGGAGGACATCCGGCCCCGCATGATCGGCGTGGCCCCCGCTTCGCCGGATGAAGTCTGCAAACAACTCGCCGGCACGCCCCATGTGGCGGTGCTCGGTCATTCGGCCGGCAGATCGCTGGTCGAGGGCGTTTACGCCGCCTGCGGTTCGCAGTGGCCCTACCGGGAAAAGCACGAGCACTACAGCACCTTCTCCGAACACTGGCGCACCGCGCCGCCCGCGACCGCGGCGACCCCATGACCCTGCCGAACAGCCTTTCCCGCTGGCGCTTCCATTTTTTCCTGGCCTGCCTGGCGCTGCTGGGCTGCGCCATGCGGTTCCACGACATCGGCAAGAGGAGCCTGTGGTCCGACGAGTTGTTCACCCTGGGCATGGCGCTGTACCACCCGCTGGTTCCCGAGGCCGGGCAGCCTTGGTACCGGCCGGCTTCGATCTTCCAATCCCGCGACGGCGACACCTTTTGGACGGCCAAAGCCGCCGAGCAGCATCCGCCGCTGCAGGACTTGCTGGAGAAAGCCAGCATCGAGCTCCTGGGTGTCTCCGAGTTTGCGGCCCGGCTGCCCGGCGCCTTGGCCGGCTGCGTGCTGCTGGCGTGGTTCGCCGCCTTCGCGGCGCGCCGCGAAGACCCGCGGGAACGCCGCGCCCTGACCTGGGCGCTGCTGCTGCTCGCCCTGTCGCCCGCATTGGTCGCCTACGCGCAGGAGGCCCGCTCCTACAGCCTCGGCGCGTCGCTGGCGGGCATGGGCGGGTTGCTGTGGATGCTGCGCTGGCGGGACGGCTGGCGCAAGGCTGCGCCACCATCGTGGGGCGAGGTCGCCTTGATGGCCCTGGCCTGCTATTCGCACTACAACGCCGCGGCCCTCGTCGCCTTGATGATGGCGGCCGACTTCGCGGCGGCCTGCGCCAGGCGCGATGGGACGACCCTGGCGCGCCTGGCGGCGCTGACCGCCGCCTTCGTACCCTGGCTGGCGCTGAGCGCCGAGACCATCCTGGCCACCAGCCAGGGCCTGGTCGCCTGGGGCAGCCTGTCCGCGCTGGAATACGCCGGCGCCACCGTGGCGGGCGCGTCCACCGTGCTGCACCGGCCCTGGTTGGCCGCGTGGGCCGCCGCCGGCGCGGCGCTGCTGGCGTGGCACGCTTGGCGCCGCCGCGGGCCGGCGCGGGACGGCTGGCCGCAGTGGCTGGTCCAGGCGCTGGCGCTGTCCAACCTGCTCCTGCTTTACCTGGTGCTGGCCGGTTTCATCGCCGCCAAGGCCGGCATGGCCCATGCGCGCTTCTACATCTTCGCGGTGCCCGTGTTCGCCGCGGCCTGCGGCCTGCTGCTGTCGCAGCTGCGCCACCGGCTCTCGGCCGCCGCGGCCGCCGCGCTCGTGGCGGCCAGCGCGTGGCCCGGATCCTATCCAGCGGAATTCGACAGCAATCAGGACTATCGCGGTGCCTCCCAGGCCGCGCTACGCGGCTTCGGCGAGGGGGGCAAAATCCTGTATCCCTGGCAGCCCAACCGGGACCTGTACCGCGTCTATGCCGAGTCCCTGCTGGGCCGCGATGTCCGGCCGCGCATGGTCGGTGTCGGCCCCGCGTCTGCTAAAGAAGCCTGCGCCGGGTTGGCCGGCGCGACGCAGGTGGCGGTCATGGGCCACGACTTCGGCAGGGATCTAATCCAGGAGGTTTACGCCACCTGCGGCTCGCGATGGCCGCTGCGCGAGCGTCACGCCTTGCACAACACCTTCGCCGAATTGTGGCGGACCGGGCCGCACGCACCGCAAGCCGGCATGCCCTGACGGGCCAGCCACCAACCCAGACCAGTACACACGATTGCCACCGATGAGCGCCATTGCCTCCCCTTCGCCGCTGAACCTGTCCATCGTCGTCCCGACGTTCAATGAGTCCGGAAACGTCGCCGAGCTGCTGAGGCGGCTGGAGCAGGCGCTGGGCCCCACCGGCTGGGAGGCGATCTTCGTCGACGACGACTCGCCCGACGGTACCGCGCGCACGGTGCGCGCCGTCGCCGTGCGCGACCCCCGGGTGCGGTGCCTGCAACGCATCGGGCGCCGCGGCCTGTCGTCCGCCTGCATCGAGGGCATCCTGGCTTCGGCCGCGCCGGCGATCGCCGTCATCGACGCCGACCTGCAGCACGACGAATCCATCCTGCCGGCCATGCTCGACAAGGTCCGCCAAGGGGCGGACATCGTCGTCGGCACGCGCTACGCGGACGGCGGCAGCACCGGCGAATGGGACGCGTCGCGCAAATCCATGAGCCTGCTGGCCACGCGTTTGAGCCGGCTGATCCTCAAGCAGGAAGTCTCCGACCCGATGAGCGGTTTTTTCATGCTGCGCCGCGAGGTGCTGGAGGACAACGTCCACCGCTTGTCGGCGATGGGCTTCAAGATCCTGCTGGACCTGCTGGCCAGCGCCCAGGCGCCGCTGAAGATCGCCGAAGTGCCCTACCGCTTCCGCGACCGCCACAGCGGCGAGAGCAAGCTCGACGGCATGGTGATGTGGGAGTACGCCATGCTGCTGGCCGACAAAACCGTCGGGCGCTACGTGCCGGTGCGCTTCCTGGCCTTCTCGCTCATCGGCGGCCTGGGCGTGGTGGTGCACTTCGCCCTGCTCACATTGGCCTTGAAAGGCCTGGGCGCCGGTTTCCCCGCCGCCCAGTCGGTGGCCACTGGTCTGTCGATGGTCTTCAACTTCGCGCTGAACAACGCCTTGACCTACCGCGACCGCCGGCTCAAGGGCTGGCGCTGGTGGGGCGGGCTGGCCAGCTTCGTGGCCGCCTGCAGCGTCGGCGCGGTGGCCAACATCGGCATCGCGACCTACCTCTTCGAACACCGCACCGAATGGGCACTGGCCGCGCTGGCCGGCATCCTGGTGGGCGCCGTGTGGAACTACGCCGTCACCCAGCTCTATACCTGGGGCAAGAAGAAATAAATCGGCGACAACCCTTTGAGGCGGTGGGTCTTGGGCCGTGGTTGCGCCGTCGACCGTCCGCGCGGCGGCCGAAAACTTTCGGGAAACCCTTCGCAGGCCGCATGCCCGCATGCTTTGCGGGCACGCGGCCAGCCGTTCGAACAAGCCGCCCGGCGTGGCGGTCGGTTGATCGGTGTGCCGCTATTCGTAACAAACGCACACTTCGAGCGCATCCCGCTACAGTGTGTTTGTAACTACCGCGCACATGTTCGAATCCACGATTCCCCAAGGCCAGCCGGAGCTGCTTCGCGAAAGCGGATACCGGCGTTACCTCGACGAAGCCGAGTCGCAGTCGCCGCGGCTGGGTGCCGACGTGGTGCTGGGCTCGCGGCTGTCGTCGCTCAGCCCTTCGCTGCAAGCCGACCTGCAGCGGGACGAGCACCGGCGCGCGGCGGGCGAGCCCCTGTGCGTGCTGGAAGTTCTGGCGGCCTGCGTGAGGCACGCCAAGCGGGTCACCATCCATTTTTGCTGCGTCGACAAGGTGGTGCCGCTGACGATGTTTCCGCACCAGCAGCAAGTGCACTGCCCGGTGCACCTGGCCGAACTGTGCGGGATGCCGCTGAACCTGCTGCGGGTGATGCACGTGGAGCCGGCGGTGCTGCAGCACCCCACCGACGGCAACGCCCAGTTGCTCGGCGAAACCGACCACTACGCCCCGCTGGCGGCCTGGCTGTGGGCGATGGCTTGGCACGGGCCCCGCACCGCGCTGTTGCCCGAGATTTCCGGCCATGCGGCCTACCGGCTGAACCCCGGCCTGGATTGGGAACGGCTGCCGATGGACCCCGAACTGCGCACCGCGGTGCGCCGCCTGCGCCAGGGTTCCGCCAACCTGCGGGAACTCGTCGAATGGCCCGGCCTGTCGCGCGAGCGCGCCGGCCGGCTGCTCAACGGCCTGTACCTGCAGGCCGGCCTGATCGTCAGCCGCAGCCACCCCGTGGCCGCGGAGTCGTCCTGGTTCGGCGCCCTGGGCCTTTGACGCCCGTGGCAGCCATTGCACAATCCGTGTAAGGAAAGACAGCGCGGCGCTGTCTCGGGCCAACGCCGCCGGCCACACCCCGGCCCGGGCTTGCTTTCCGTATCGACAAGCCCCGTCACATGAAAAAAATCATCCTGGTCATCATCGCGGTCGCCGCCGGCGGCTGGTGGCACTTCATCGGCTCCCGCAAGCTGGACGCCGCGCTCGTCGAACAGTTCTACCGCGACCTGGAACACGCCACGCTCAGCCGGCAGCCCGACAACCTCTGCGCATTGCTGGCCGACGACTTCCACTCGACCAGCACCGTGCTGATGGGCGGCGCCAGCCGCAGCGACACCGCGGGCAAGGAGGCGTCCTGCGAGGCCTACCGCGGCATGTACGACGCCTGGGACAAGATCGGCCAGCGCATGGGCGGCATCGTGCAGCTGGATTCGAAATACGAGATCCACCGCATCGACATCTCCAGGGACGGCAGGACCGCCACGGTGGACTTCAGCAGCTCGCTCGATGTCGCCGGCTCGCTGATGAACATCCGCTCCCGCAGCACCGACACCCTGGTGCGCAGGAACGGCAAGGTGCTGATGCTGCGCAGCGAAGGCCGCGGCTCGATCGGCTCCGGCGGCTGAGCAGGCCTGCGCGTGGCGGACAATGCGGGCGCCGCGCAACCCGATCCGCGCCGCGGCACCCCGACACACAGCCAGAAAGGGCCCCCATGACCGCCACCCGGATCATCGCCATCCTCCTCATCGTCGCCGGCGGGCTGGGCCTGGCCTACGGCGGCTTCAGCTACACGAAAGACACCACGGCCGTGAAGCTCGGCCCCATCGAGCTGTCGGTGAAAGAGAAAGAGACGGTCAACATCCCGATGTGGGCCGGCATCGCCGCCATCGTGGTCGGCGGCCTGCTGTTGGCGGCCGGCGGCAAAAAGGGCTGAAGAAAACCGAATTTCCATGGCGAGCGGCCTCGGCCGTAGCTAAAAGTGTTCGCCGCCGGCCGGCCCGGCACGACCGGGACAAGCGACGGCAGGTTCCAAGATGTTGCATCGCAACATGCCCTTGAGGCGCCGGCCGGCCCGGCACCCCCGCGCAAACCCGCGCACCGCCTGGGTCTGAGCCGCAAACGCCTGGGGCGCCTGTGGCGCCCGGGGCCCGGTGTCGGGAAGTGCGCCGCAGCCTGGCGCAAGGGCCCGCGCGGCCTATGCCGGAGACACGCTTGGTCACACCGGCACCGTGGCCCTGGGGTACAACTCCGCCTCCTTCCACATCGACGACGATTTTGACGACGCAATTCGAGTCCACCATTCCGCAAAGCCAAGCTGACCTGATGAGCGTCAGCAGCTATGAGCGCTACCTCGAAGACCTGGAAGAGTCGCCATGGATGGACATGGGCGTGGTGCTGGGCACCCGGCTGTCGGGGCTCAGCCCCTCGCTGTTGGCGGACCTCCAGCGCTACGAGGACAAGCGCTATGCGCGCGGCGGCGGCGGCACCCTCGACCTGCTGGAGGTCATGGCCGCCTGCGTGCGCCATGCCGGCGCGGTCACGATCCACTGCTCGTGGAACGAACTGGCCGTGCCATTGACCGTCTTCCCCCAGCAGCATTGGGTGCATTGCCCGCTGTCGCTCTCCGACTTGGTGCCCGACGGCCTGCCGCAGTTGCGGGTGCTGCATGTCGAGCCTGCCCTGATGCAGCCCCCTTGCGAGGAGAACGGCTTGCGCATGAGGGCGGTCGACGCGAACGCCGCGCTGGCCGCCTGGCTGTGGGCCCTGGCCTGGCACGGCAACCGCGCCCGGCTGCTGCCCGAGATCGCGGGGCGGGCGGTCTACCGCATCGGCCCCGGCAGCGAATGGGAGCGCCTGCCCATGGACGAAGACCTGCGAGCGGCCGTGCAGCGCCTGCGGCTGGACAGCGCCAACCTGCGGGACCTGTCGGAGTGGCCCGGCATGGACAAAGAGCGCGCGGTCCGGCTGCTCAACGCCATTTACCTGCAGGCCGGGCTGATCATCAGCCGCTCGCACCGCGAGGCCTTCAGCGAGTCCTGGTGGGGCGGCCTGGGCAGGTGACGGGCCCGGCCCGGCGGCGTGATACCTTCAATCGGGTTTGATCTTGGCGCGGGCGATCACCGGCTTCCAGCGTTCCTGCTCGGCCTTGATGAACCTGGCGAAATCGGCCGGGCTGTCGCCGACGGCGATCGCGGCGTCGGTCTCCAGCAGTTTCATTGCCGCCGGCTCCTTGACCGACTTGGCGGCCGCGGCGGCGAGCCGTTCCAGGTTCGGCGGCGCCAGGTTGGCCGGTGCGAGCAGGCCGTACCACTGCGTCATCTCGAAGCCGGGGAAGCCCTGCTCGGCCACCGTCGGCACGTCGGGCAGCTGCGGTATGCGCTGCGGCGTGCCGGTGCCGATGCAGCGCAGCTTGCCGCTGCGGATGAACTGCAGCACCGCCGGCGCGCCTACCGCGGCCGCTTCGAGCCGGCCGCCCATCAGGTCGGTCAATTGCGGGCCGGTGCCGCGGTAGGGCACGTGCAGGATGAAGGTGTTGCTGGCCATCTTCAAATACTCGAAAGCCAGGTGGCCGGCGCTGCCGTTGCCGGCCGAGCCGTAGTTCAGCGTGCCGGGCTTGGCCTTGGCCAGGGCGATGAATTCTTTCAAGTCCTTGACCGGCAGGTCGGGACGCACCACATACAGGCTGGGCACTTTGGCCAACAGCGAGACCGGCTTGAAATCCTTGACCGGGTCGTAGGGCAGTTTCGGAAAGATGAAGGGGTTGACCGCCAGCGTGCCGATGTGGCCGAGGATGAGGGTGTGCTGGTCGTCCGCGCGCGCCACTTCGCCCATCGCCAGGTTGCCAGCCGCGCCGGGCTTGTTGTCGACGAAGACGCTCTGCCCGAGCAGCTTGGACATCTCGGTGGCGGTCGCGCGGGCGACGATCTCCGAGCTGCCGCCGGCCGCGAAAGGCACGACGAAGCGCACCGCCTTGGACGGCCAGGCCTGGGCGCCCGCCCGGGGCCAGGCCGCCGCAGCGCCGAGGCCGGCGGCCAGGCGCCACAGGGCGTCGCGGCGGGTGGGTTGGGGTGTGTTGTCGCTCATGGCGGGTCTCCTTGGTTGGGTCGGTGGCTTGCCGCGCGCGGGGGCAAAGGGCGGGCCGCTCACCGGGTGGGGTGTTTCATCAATCCGAATTCATCGGCCAGCCGCCGGTAGGCCTGCACTTGGCGCCGCACGTGCTCGTCCAGCGCCTGGCCGGTCAGCGCCAGCGGGGACAGGCCGCGCTCGGCGCGCAGGCGCGCATAGGCGGGGCTGTCCAGCATCTTCTGGAAGGCGCCGCGCCAGGCGGCGACGTCCGCGTCGCCCACGCCGGGGGCCATGTAGAAGCCCCGCGGGATCGGCCACTGGACGTCGAAGCCTTCCTCCCTGGCCGTCGGCACGCCGGACAGGGGACCGGGCAGGCGGCTGTCGGACAGCACCGCGAGCATCTGCAGGCCCGGATCCGCCGACAGCAGCGCCGTCGATTCGGAGGCGTCGCCCATGACGGCGTCCACATGCCCGCCCTGCATCGCGGCGATCGCCTCGCCGCCGCCTTCGAAAGCGACGTAGCGCAGGGCTTTGTGGTGGACGCCGGCGGCGCGCGCGGCGAGCGCGGCCTTCATCCAGTCCTGGCTGCCCACGGCGCCGCCGCCGCCGAAGACGATTTTGTTGGGGTCGGCCTTGAGCGCGGCCAGCAGGTCTTTCAGCGACCGGTGGGGCGATCGCCGCGACACCATCACCGCGCCGTGGTCCATGCCGACCGCCGCGAGCCAACGCACGTCGGCCTCGCCGCGGGGGCCGAACTTGCCCTGCGCCAGGTTCAGCAGCGTGCCGCCGGAGAACGCGACGATGGCGTTGGGCCGCGGCGGCCGCTGCGACACGACGGTGTTGAAGGCGATCGCGCCGATGCCGCCGGGCAGGTAGGTCAGGCGCATCGGACCGCCGATCAACCGGCCCTCCGCCAGCGCGGCCTGGGCGAGTTTGCAGGTCAGGTCGAAGCCGCCGCCGGCTTTGGCGCCGACGATGCATTCGCTGCCGTCGAGCGGGCCCGCGCCCGCCGGCGCCGCCATGGCCAGACACCAGGCGGCCAGGCCGTTTGCCAAGCGGTTTGCCAGGCGGTGGGTTCGGCGCATGGTCTGCATGCACCGCACTCTAGGCCGAAGCCGCTTTCGCGAGCCTTTCAATCCGGGACCGGAACCGTCGGTGAAAACCCGGCCGGCAGCTCGATGCAAGCGACCAGGCCGCCGCCGTCGGCGTTGGAAAGGCGCAGCGTGCCGCCATGCCGCTCGGCGATCGACTTGGCGATCGCCAGGCCCAGCCCCGAGCCGGGCGCCACCGCGCCGGCGCCGCGGAAGAAGCGCTCGCCGGCGCGGGCGAGGTCCCCGGCGGACATGCCGGGGCCGGTGTCTGCGAACTGGACGCGCGCCAGGCCCGCCCGGCGTTCGAGCTTCACCGTGACCTGGCCGCCGGCGGGCGTGTGGCGCAAGGCGTTGTGGACCAGGTTGGCCAGGGCCTCCTGGAGCAGGCCGGCGTCCGCCGCGGGCAAGCACAGGGCGGCCGCGCCGGGCTCGAAGCCGAGGTCGACGCCGCGTTCGCGCGCGGCCGGCCACCAGGCGCGCGCCACGTCTTCGGCCAACGCCGACAGGTCGACGGCTTCCCGGCCCGGCGCCGCGCTGTCGGCCCGCGCCAGCGACAGCATCTGGTTGGCCAGCCGGACGGTATCGTCGAGCAGGGACTTCATCGCCGCCAGCGCCTCGCGCGAACGCCCCGGGTCGGGCTCGCGCAGCGCGAAGCCGGCCTGGGTCAGCAAGGTGGCCAGCGGCGTGCGCAGCTGGTGCGACGCGTCGTCGACGAAGCGGCGCTGGGCTTCGGACAGCTCGCGGTTGCGCTCGAGGTGGTGGTTGATGGCGTCGACCAGCGGCCTCACGTCGGCCGGCACGCGCGTGGCGTGGATCGGCGACAGGTCGGCCGGCGCGCGCGCGCCGACTTCGTCGCGCAGGGCGGCCAGCGGGCGCAGCGCCCAGCCGATGGCCGCCGCCAGCAGCAGCGCGGCCAGGGCGATCAGCGACAAGTCGCGCCGCACCGCCTGCAGGATGAGCGCCCGGGTGAAGGCTTCGCGCGCGGACAGGCTCTCCGCCACCTGGATCACGACCCGCTGCGCCGGGGCACCGCCGCCGTCGCCGGCCAGGGCCGGATCGAGCCGGCGCGCATACGAACCGACGCGCACCGGCTCGCCGAAGTAGACCGCGTCGGCGAACTGCGGCTTCCCGGTCGACAGGGGCCGCGGCGGAGCGGGCAAGTCGGCGCTGCCGATCTCCACCAGGCCGTCTTCGGTGGCCACGCGGTAGTAGACCCTGCCGTCGGCGGTGAGCTCGAAAAATTCGAGCATGCGGTAGGGCAGCTCGACGGACAAGCCGCCGCTCTCGGTGGAGATGTTGGCGTCGATCGACTTGATCGCGCCGAGCAGCGAGCGGTCGTAGGCCGCGTCGGCGGCTTCGGCGGCGGTGCGCCAGGTCAACCCGACCTCGGCCGCCGCCACCAGCAGCATCGCCGGCACCAGGACGGCCAGCAGCGTGCGGCGCAGGCTCATGCGGTGCAGGGCGCCGGGCTTCAACGCCGTCGCCTCAGGCCGCCGGCGGGAGCGCTTCTTCGAGCAGGTAGCCCAGCCCGCGCAGCGTGGCGATGCGCACCGGGCTGTGCTCCAGGCGCTTGCGCAGGCGGTGGACCAGCACTTCGACAGCGTCCAGCTGCACCTCGGATTCGCCGGGGAAGACGCGCTCGGCGATCTCGCGTTTGGACAGCGGCTCGCCGCTGCGCTCGATCAAGGCCTTGAGCAGCGCGTGTTCGCGCGGCGTGAGCGGCAGGGCCCGGCCCGACAGCTCGAAACGCTTGGCCGCGCCGTCGTAGGTCAGCGGGCCGCAGGCCGGCTTCGGCCGGTCGCCGCCGCGGGCGCGCCGCACCAGCGCGAGCAGCCGCGCTTCCAGCTCGGCCAGCTCGAAGGGCTTGGCGAGGTGGTCGTCGGCGCCGCCGCGCAGCGTGGCCACGCGCTCGGCCAGCGAGTCGCGCGCCGTCAGCACGAGGATGGGCAGCCGCTCGCCGGCCTCCCGCAGCCCGGCGATGACGCTGTGGCCGTCCAGGCCGGGCAGGCCCAGGTCGAGGATGAGCGCGTCGTAGGCCGCTTCTTTCAGGCGCCGCCGCACCAGGCGGCCGTCCATCACCCAGTCGGCGTGCAGTCCGCTTTGCGCCAGGGCCCGGGTCAGCCAGCCGCCCAGCTCCGCGTCGTCCTCCGCCAGCAGCAGCCGCATGGTGAGTGGCCTGCGGAGGGAAGCCGTCAGCCGCCGAGCTGCTCGGCGCGCTCCAGGGCCTGCAGCAGTTCGTCGTCGATCTGGGCCACGCGCGCCTGGGCCTGGGCGGCGCGCTTGGGGTCGGTGCCGTAGATCGAGCCGTCGGCCAACAGCGCGTTGAGCCCGGCCTGCTCGGCCTCCAGCGCCTGCATCAGGGCGGGCAGGGCGTCGAGTTCGCGCTGCTCCTTGTAGCTGAGCTTGCGCGGCTTGGGCTTGGCGGGCGAAGGCGCCTGCGCGGCCGGGGCGGCGGCGGCCTTGGCCGCGCCGCCCTCCTTGGGCTGCGCCTTGGCGCGCAAGCTTTCGGCCCGGGCCTTCTGCAGCTTCCAGTCTTCGTAGCCGCCTTCGTATTCGCGCCACGGGCCGGGCGCCTCGTCGCCCTCCCAGGCGATGGTGCTGGTGACGACGTTGTCGAGGAAGCGGCGGTCGTGGCTGACGAGGAACACCGTGCCCGGGTAGTTCTGCAGCAGCTCCTCGAGCAGCTCCAGGGTGTCGATGTCCAGGTCGTTCGTCGGCTCGTCCAGCACCAGCACGTTGGCCGGCAGCGCGAACAGCCGCGCCAGCAGCACGCGGTTGCGCTCGCCGCCGCTCAGGGTGCGCACCGGGGAATTGGCGCGCTCCGGCGAGAAGAGGAAGTCGGTGAGGTAGCTCATCACGTGCTTGCGCGCGCCGCCGACCTCGATCCATTCGCTGCCCGGGCTGATGGTGTCGGCCAGTGTGGCGTCGAGGTCGAGCGTGGCGCGCATCTGGTCGAAGTAGGCGACGTCGATCTTGCTGCCCAGGCGCACCTGGCCCGACGTGGGCTGCAGTTCACCGAGGATGAGCTTGAGCAGGGTGGTCTTGCCGGCCCCATTGGGGCCGATCAGGCCGACCTTGTCGCCGCGCAGGATGGTGGCGCTGAAGCCCTTGACGATGACCTTGTCGCCGAACCGTTGCTCCACGTCGCGCAGTTCGGCCACGATCTTCCCGCTGGGCGCGCCGGCGTCGACCTCCAGCTTGACCTGGCCGAGCGAGTCGCGCCGCTTGCGGCGCTGCTCGCGCAGCGCCTCCAGCCGCTGGATGCGGGCCACGCTGCGGGTGCGGCGGGCCTCCACGCCCTTGCGGATCCACACCTCCTCCTGCGCCAGCAGCTTGTCGGCCCGGGCGTTGGCCAGCGCCTCGGCGGCGAGCTGCTCTTCCTTGCCGCGCTCGTAGGCGCTGAAGTTGCCGGGGTAGCTGCGGACCACGCCGCGGTCGAGCTCGATGATGCGGGTGGCGACCCCGTCGAGGAAGGCGCGGTCGTGGGTGATGAGCATCACGCTGCCCTTGAAGCCGCGCAGCAGCTCTTCGAGCCAGGCGATGGAATCGAGGTCGAGGTGGTTGGTCGGCTCGTCCAGCAGCAGCACGTCCGGTACGGCCACCAGCGCGCGCGCCAGGGCCACGCGCTTCTTCATGCCGCCGGACAGGCTGTCGACCCCGCGCGCGCCGTCCAGGTGCAGCCGGGCCAGCGTGGTGTCCACGCGCTGCTCCCAGTTCCAGGCGTCCAGCGCCTCGATGCGGGTCTGCAGGGCGTCCAGGTCGACGCCCTCGGCGTGCTCTTCATAGGCCTGGCGAACGGCGCGGGCCTCGGCCACGCCTTCGCTCACCGCCTCGAACACCGTGTGGCCGGGCTCGAAGGCCGGCTCCTGGGGCACGTAGCAGATGCGCAGGCCCTGGGTCATCTGCAGCAGGCCGTCATCCAGCTTCTCCAGGCCGGCGATGACCTTCAACATCGACGACTTGCCGGCGCCGTTGCGCCCGATCAGGCCGAGGCGTTCGCCGGCTTCCAGCGAGAAGGCCGCGTCGTCAAGCAGGGCCACGTGGCCGTAGGCCAGGTGGGCGTTGGAAAGGGAAAGGACGGCCATGGGATCGCGGCGAAGTGGGGAAGGCGCGGGGCGCGCGTTCGAAAGAAAGAAAAGGATTATCGCGGTGGCGTGCAGGCGCCGGCTCGGCGGCTGGGTACGCACAAGCCCGCCGGCCCGCACACAGTCTGATGAAAGAAAACGGCCGCACCGCAATCTGGTGCAAGACGCCGCCGCCGCGCCGGCCCAGACTGCGGCCCATGCATTCCCATCCGATCCCCGCGGTCCCGGCGCCCAGCGCCCTGTGGACCGGCACGCTCTTCGCCCTGCTGGCCGGCGCGGTCTGGGGCCTGGTCTTCGTCATCCCCTTGTTGCTGCCCCAGTACCCGGCCGCCTTGCTGTCGGTGGGCCGCTACCTGGCCTTCGGCGTCGTCGCCCTCCCGCTGGCCTGGCTCGACCGCAAGAACCTCTCGCTGTTGACGCGGGCCGACTGGGTCGAGGCGCTCAAGCTCTCCGCCGTCGGCAACCTGCTGTACTACCTCTGCCTGGCGGCGGCCATCCAGCGCGCCGGCGGCCCGCTGCCGACGATGATCATCGGCACCCTGCCGGTGGTGATCGCGCTGTGCGCCAACGCCCGCGGCCACCGCCGCGACGGCCGCCTGCCGTGGTCGCGCCTGGGACCGTCGTTGCTGCTCATCGCGCTGGGCATCGCGCTGGTCAACCACGTCGAGATGCGCCACCTCGCGCGGCAAGGCGACGCCGACTGGGCGCGCTACGGCCTGGGCGCGCTGCTGGCCGTCGGCGCCGTGGCCTGCTGGACCTGGTACCCGCTGCGCAATGCCGACTGGCTGCGCCACCACGCCGACCGCAGCCCGCGTTCCTGGGCCACCGCGCAGGGCGTGGTCACCCTGCCGCTGGCCCTGCTGGGCTGGGCCGGGTTCTGGCTGTGGAACGGTTTCGCCGCCGACACGCCCTTCCCGCTGCCGGGCGGCCCCACGCCGGAGCGCTTCCTTGGCCTGATGCTGGCCGCCGGCTTGCTCGCATCGTGGATCGGCACCCTGTGCTGGAACGAAGCCAGCCAGCGCCTGCCCACCCACTTGGCGGGGCAGCTCATCGTGTTCGAAACCCTGGCGGCGCTGACCTATGCCCTGGTGCTGCGCGGCCAGGCGCCGAGCCCGTTCACGCTGGCCGGCATGGTGCTGCTGGTGGCCGGCGTGCTGTGGGCGCTGCGCAGCGCGCCCGGCGGGCGATCCGAAATGGCCGGGGTGGCGCCATGACCGCCGTGCCGGCCGACCCGCCGCTGCCGCAGGTCGACTTGCTGGCCCAGGCGCTGGCATTGCCAGCCGCTTGGGCATCAGAGCTGTCGGGCCGGGTGGATGGAGCGAGCATCCGCACGCTGCGCATGGACGCGCGGCCCTATCCCGACGAAACCCACGCCCACGCCGAAGCGCTGCTGGTGCTGCAAGGCGAGCTGCGCCTGCGCGTGGCCGGCCGGCCGCAGGTGGTGCCGGCCGGGCAGATGGTGGTGGTTCCCCCGGGTACCGCGCACGCGGTCGATCCCGGCAGCCACGGCACCTTGTTGATCATCCGCTGAGCCCGCGCAGGCGGAACGAAGGAAGGACAACCATGGCTTTGGTCCGCATCGACAGCAGCCGCCCCCGCCCGCCTGAAGAACTCCGGCGCTGGGCGGTCACGGTGAGCGCCACCATGCAAGCCCTGCTCGGCGTGCCGCCGCGGGAGAACCACATCATCTGCGCCGCCCATGACGCGGCCATGGTGATGGCGGACCCTGACGCGTCGCCCGATCAACTGGCGCAGACGGTCTTCATCCAGATCACCCTGAACCAGGGCCGCACCGCCGAGCTGAAGACGCGCTTCATGGCGCAGCTCGCGCAGGACCTGGCCCAGGCTTGCGGGGCCGATCCCGGCCGGGTCCACGTCAACCTGGTCGAGGTGCCGCCCGAGAACTGGCGCTTCTCAGGTCCCTGACGACAACGCCTCGTCCACCACTTCCACCCAGTGCTTCACCGGCACGGCGGTGCCGGTCTGCAGGTGCTGGATGCAACCGATGTTGGCCGAGACGATGGCCTCGGGCTGCAGCAGCGACAGCCGCGCCAGCTTGCGGTCGCGCAGCGCATGGGCCAGCCTGGGTTGCAGCACCGAGTAGGTGCCGGCCGAGCCGCAGCACAGGTGGCTTTCGACCGGCGACACGGACACCTCGAAGCCCAGTTCGCCCAGGTGCTTCTCGACGCCGCCGCGCAGTTGCTGGCCGTGCTGCAGCGTGCAGGGCGGGTGGAAGGCCAGTCGGCGTTCCTTGATGCCGCCCAGCCTGGGCTTGAGCCGCGGTACGAGGTCGGGCAGCAGCTCGCTCAGGTCGCGCGTCAGCGCGCTCACGCGTTCGGCCTTCGCGGCGTAGGCCGGGTCGCGGGCGAGGGCGTGGCCGTATTCCTTCACCATCAGGCCGCAGCCCGACGCGTTCATCACGAGGGCTTCCACCTCGCCGCTTTCCACCTGGGGCCACCAGGCGTCGATGTTGCGGCGCGCATCCGCGAGGCCGCCTTCGGTGTCGCCGAGGTGGCCGCGGATCGCGCCGCAGCAGCCGGCCTTGGCCGACACCACGGCCTGGATGCCGGCGGCGTCGAGCACGCGCGCGGTGGCGCTGTTGATGTTGGGCATCATCGCCGGCTGCACGCAGCCCGCCAGCATCAGCACCTTGCGCGGGTGGGCGCCGGTCGGCCAGTCGTGGGCCCGCTGGCCCGACGGCGCGGGCACCTTGTCCTTCAGCGCGCCCGGCAGCAGCGGGCGCGCCGCCTGGCCCAGTTTCATCGCCGGCGCGAACAGCGGCGAAGTCAGGCCCTCTTTCAAGAGCCAGCGCACCGCCTTTTCGCCCGCGGGGCGCGGCACGCGCTCGTCGACCACCCGCCGCCCGATCTCGACCAGGGCGCCGTATTGCACGCCCGAAGGGCAGGTGCTTTCGCAATTGCGGCAGGTGAGGCAGCGGTCCAGGTGTTGCTGCGTCTTGCGCGTCACCTCGCCGCCCTCCAGCACCTGCTTCATCAGGTAGATGCGGCCGCGCGGGCCGTCCAACTCGTCGCCCAGCAGCTGGTAGGTGGGGCAAGTGGCGGTACAGAAGCCGCAGTGCACGCACTTGCGCAGGATGGCTTCGGCCGCTTCGCCGTCGCGCGTGCCCTTGAACTCGGGGGAGAGGTTGGTCTGCATGGCGGTTGGCTCGTGGCTTTCTCTGTTTCTCTCTCTCTGCTTTTTTCTGTCTCACAAGCCCGGGTAAAGGCGGCCCGGGTTGAACACGCCGGCCGGGTCGAAGGATTTCTTGAGTTCGCCGTGGATGCGCGCCAGCGGCGGCGCCAGCGGCGCGAAGGCGCCGGCGGACTTGTCGAGCGCGCGGAACAGCACCGCGTGGCCGCCGGCCTTGGCCGCCGCCTCGCGGATGTGGGCGGGCGAGGCGCTGGTGAAGTTCTTTTCGATCAGCAACCAGCGCTGCGCGCCGCCCCATTCGACCAGGGTGGCGCCCGGCAGCACCAGGGCCGGCGCGGTGGCGGGCAGGGACAGCCGCCACAGGCTGGCGCCGCTTTCCACCGCCGAAGCGGCGCGGGCGAAGTAGTCGTGGCGGTGGTCGCGCAGGCCGAGCCACAAAGCGGTGGCCTGGGACTTGTCGACGAGCTCGCCGCCCAGGCGCGCGGCGAGGTCCGCGGCTGCCGAGCGAACCGCCGCCGCCGCGCCGCGCAGGCGCAGCCATAACTGGCCGCGGTACCAGCAGCTGGCGTTCAGGGGCAGCGGCTCGCGGCCCCAGGCGTTGAGCTGGGCCAGCGCCGCGGCCTGGTCGAGTTCGAAGCGCAGCGTCGCCTCGGACGGCGCGGTGGGCAGCACCTTGAGCGAGACCTCCAGCACCGCGCCCAGCGTGCCGAGCGCGCCGGCCATCAGCCGGGAAACGTCGTAGCCGGCGACGTTCTTCATCACCTGGCCGCCAAAGCCCAGCACCTGGCCGCGGCCGTTGAGCAGGGTCAGCCCGAGCACGTGGTCCCGCACGCTGCCGGCGGCCGCGCGCGACGGCCCCGCCAGGCCCGCGGCCACCATGCCGCCGACGGTGCCTTCGGCGCCGCGGGCGCCGAAACGCGGAGGCTCGAAAGGCAGGCACTGGCCTTTTTCCGCCAGCGCCGCCTCCAGCTCGGCCAGCGGCGTGCCGGCGCGGGCGGTGACGACGAGTTCCGTCGGCTCGTAGCTTGAGATGCCGCGCAGCGCGGTGGTGTCCAGCAGCTCGCCCTGCGGCGGCTCGCCGTAGAAGTCCTTGCTGCCGTGGCCGCGGATGCGCAGCCAGGCGCCGCGGGACTGGGCGTCCCGCACTTGCTCGATGAGGTGTTGCAGCGGGGTGTCCATGTTCAAGTGGCCCATGGGGCATGCGGGCCCTCACTTGCAGTGCGCACCCGGGCTTGCAAGCCCGGGTCGTTCTGCAGGCTCGCGGCATGCCGCTCGAAGGCCCTGCTCCACCCCCAACCCTCTCCCGGAGGGAGAGGGAGTTTTCTTTGCCCCCTCTCCCTCTGGGAGAGGGTTGGGGTGAGGGTGGCGGAGGTCAAAGAAAAGGGGATTTCCATTCAAAACCTCGGCAATTCCGGAAACGGCAACAAGCCCTTTCGCACATGCATCTTTCCGTACTCAGCGCAGCGCACGAGGCTGGGGATGACCTTGCCGGGGTTGAGCAGCCCGGCGGGGTCGAAGGCGTGCTTGAGGCCCTCCATCTGAAGGCGTTCTTCCGGCGAGAACTGCACGCACATCGACGACAGCTTCTCGACGCCCACGCCGTGCTCGCCGGTGACGGTGCCGCCCATGGCGACGCTGGTCTCCAGGATGTCGGCGCCGAAGAGCTCGCAGCGGTGGAGCTGGTCGGGGTCGTTGGCGTCGAACAGGATCAGCGGGTGCAGGTTGCCGTCGCCGGCGTGGAAGACGTTGGCGCAGCGCAGGCCGTACTTGGCCTCCATCGCCTGGATGGCCAGCAGGATGTCGGCCAGGCGCTTGCGCGGGATGGTGGAGTCCATGCACATGTAGTCGGGGCTGATGCGGCCGCTGGCGGGGAAGGCGTTCTTGCGGCCGCTCCAGAAGCGCAGGCGCTGGGCCTCGTCAGAGCTCACCGTGATCGCGGTGGCGCCGCTGCGGCGCAGCACCTCGGCCATGCGGCCGATCTCCTCTTCCACTTCGTCCGGGGTGCCGTCGCTCTCGCACAGCAGGATGGCCTCGGCGGTGAGGTCGTAGCCGGCGCGCACGAAGTCCTCGACCGCGGCGGTCATCGGTTTGTCCATCATCTCCAGCCCGGCGGGGATGATGCCGGCGGCGATCACCTGGGCGACCGCGTCGCCGGCTTTGCGGATGTCGTCGAAGCTGGCCATGATGCAGCGTGCCAGCAGCGGCTTGGGCACGAGCTTGACCGTCGCCTCGACGATGACGGCCAGCATGCCCTCGCTGCCGACGACCACCGAGAGCAGGTCCAGGCCGGCGGCGTCGAGGGCCTCCGAGCCGAACTCCACCGGCTCGCCCTCCATCGTGAAGCCGCGCGCGCGCATCACGTTGTGCAGCGTCAGGCCGTACTTCAGGCAGTGCACGCCGCCGGAGTTCTCGGCGATGTTGCCGCCGATGGTGCAGGCGATCTGGCTGCTCGGATCGGGCGCGTAGTACAGGCCGTGCGGCGCCGCCGCCTCGCTGATCGTCAGGTTGCGCACGCCGCACTGCACCACCGCCGTGCGCGCGGCCGGGTCCAGCCTCAGGATGCGGTTGAACTTGGCCAGGCTCAGCACCACGCCCATCGCGTGCGGCATCGCGCCGCCGCTCAGCCCGGTGCCGGCGCCGCGTGCCACCACCGGCAGCCGCAGCCGGTGGCAGGCGCGCAGCACCGCGGCGACCTGGGCCTCGGTCTCGGGCAGAGCCACCGCCAGCGGCAGGGCGCGGTAGGCGGTCAGCCCGTCGCATTCGTAGGGCACGGTGTCTTCGCGCTGCCAGAGCAGGGCGTGCGGTGGCAGCAGCGGCGACAGCGCCTGCACGGCCTCGGCTTGGCGCAGCGCGCGGTCCCCGGTGTCGCCTGGTGCGGTGGTGGCGTGCATGGTCGGAGTTCCCTTCCTTTTCTTTCCTTTGCCGGCCTCAGGGCACCGCGGCCTTGAGCCAGTCGACGAAGGCGGCGCATTCCCAGCGGTCGAGCACGCCGGGCTTCCAGCACAGGTGGTGCTGGTGGGGCGAGGCCACCGAGCGGTCGGACAGCCGAATCAGCCGCCCGCTGTCGAGCCAGGGCACCGCAAGCTTGCCCCGCGCCAGCGCGACGCCGTAGCCCGCGGCGGCGGCGTCGAGCGCCAGGCCGATGTCGTTGAACTGCGCGCCTTCCGAGGGCTCCGGCAGCGCCAGCCCGCACAAGTCGAACCAGGTGCGCCAGGGCTCCAGCGGTGTGCGGACCAAGGCGGCCCGGGAGACCGCCGGCGCGTTGTCGAAACCATCGAACGGCCCCGCCTCGTGGAAGTAGTCGGGGCTGCAGACCGGGAACACCTCGTCCTGCATCAGGACGATCTTCTGCAGGCCCGGCCGCCCTTCGCCGGTGCCGAACCACACTTCGACGTCGGCCGGCTCGGCCGACACGTTGAGCAGCGGGATGGAGACCATCAGCGTCAGTTCGACCTCCGGGAAGGCGTGCCTGAACAGCGGCAGCCGCGGCAGCAGCACCTGGCGCGAGAACGTGGGCGGCGCCGAGACCCGCAGGCGCACCGGGCCGTCGTCCCGCCGCGCCGATCCGCCGGTGGCGGGCTCCAGCGCCTTCAATGCGGGCCGCACCCGCGCCAGGTAGGCGCTTCCCTCGTCGGTCAGGCTGAAACCGCCGCGCGCGAACAGGCTGCAGCCGACGCGCGCCTCCAGTTGGCGGATGCGGTGGCTCACCGCGCTCGGGGTCACGCTGAGCTCTTCGGCCGCGGCGGTCACGCTGCGCAGCCGCGCCACCGCCTCGAAGCTGAGCAGGCACTGGATCGGCGGAATGCGGGGCGGTGACGAGGTGGCCATGGATGCGGGTGGGCGGGACCGGTGTAAGGCGCCTTCCAGTTTTTACGGTGACCTGGGGGACACCCCGCTGGAGGGGGTGCGGCGCAGACGAGGGTATCGGAAGTCACCCCTTCCAACCAGGCGGTTTCTCCTGCAACGACCCGGGGCGGCGCGTCGGCGAGTCCCTTCCGGGGATTCTCAGCCGGTGGCTCGGCCCGTGGTGTGAAATTCCTTCGCCGGCCGGCTTGACGAATCTTCATCAGGCCGGCCCGGTTCCGGGCCGCCGGGATTTCCGTCAGCGCGTGAAGACCGTCAGCACGCCGGTGTAGCCGTAGAGGTGGCGCCGCGCGATCTCGCCGGCGGCGAAGAAGCCCACCAGGGGCACGTCGCCGAGCGCGTGGCGCACCGTGGCCAGCTCGGCGTGGGCCGCGCCGAAGTGCGGGCCGCCGCGGCCGGCGCAGCTCACGTAGATGGCGCCGGCCATGCGCGGCGCGGCGGCGACCGCGGCGGCCAGGCCCTCGGGGCCCTGCATCGCGTGCGCAGGCGTCAGGGCCAGGGACTCGGGTTCCAGCTCGTCGCGGATCTCGGTGCAGATGCGCACCAGGTCGCGACGCGCGGCCTCGCGGTTGCGGGCGCAGAAGGCCAGTTTCTGGCCCTGCACCGCCTGGTCGGCGATCGCCAGGCCGCGGCGGGCCGGGTCCAGGCCCACCAGGTGGCGCACGCGGGTGTCGGTGCCGAACTGGCCTGGGCGCGCCAGCGCGTCGTCCGAGGCGTCGCTCAGCCCGACCAGGGTCTGGCGGAAACGGGGCAGGGCCTCGGGGTCGTCCAGGCCGGGCAGGGACAGGTCGCGCAGCAGGACGTCCAGCGCGGGTTCGCCGTCCAGCGCGAGCACGAGGTTGTGGGACGCCGCGGTGATGCGGCGCACCGGTCCCACGGGTTGGCAGCCCTGGGTGACGCGCGACACCAGGCCCACGCCGGGCCCGAAAGCCACGCCCGAAAGGCCGCCGGTGAAGACGCCGTTGGCGATGTGCGGCGAATGCGGCCCGCCAGGCTGGGCGGCGCCGCGGCCGCTGGCGACCCCGCCGAAGAGGTAGCCGCTCTCGGTGCGCCCGGCCATCTCGTTCAGCAGCTCGGCCAGGTCGGAGGTGTTCGGGTCGGCGTGGACCTGGGCGGTGGCGGCCCGCACGTCCGACAGCGGGGACGCGCCGGAGAACACGCGGAATCGGTCCGCGGGCAGGTCGCACAGCATGATGCTCAGCGCGGGCTCGTCGAAATACTCGACGCCGGTGGCGCAAATGCCCATGCCCACCGCGCCGACCCAGGCGGTGCCGGGCCAGCGCAAGCGCAGCTCGGCCAGCAGCGGTTCGGCGTCGAACGCGTAGGCCTCGGTGAGGTAGACCCAGCCCAGCGTGGGCGTGGAGGGCGACTGCAGGCCGGCCGCGCCGTGGCGCTGGGCCTCCAGCTGCGCGGCCGCCAGGGCCAGCGCCATGCGCCAGTCGGGATGGGGGGCGTGGGGTTGCGCGAAGACGGGCGTCAGCGTGGGCCACCCGGTCGACGGCGGGCCGGCGCCGCTTTGCGCGCGGCCGGGGCGGCGCCCTTGGCCTTGCCGGACGCCGTTGCCGCGCGCTTGACGGAACCCGCCGCCGCGCCCGCCGCTGCCCCAGCCGCCGACGCCGCGCCGCGCGCCATCTGCGCCGGCACGCCGGCCGCTTTCTTCAGTGTCTCGCTGGCCGCGTCCACGCTCTGCCTGAGCATGGTCGCACCGAGGTTCTTGGCGGCGTCGGTGGCGCTGTCCTTCATCGCCGTGGCCGCCAGTTCGGTGAACTGCTTGGTCAAAGCGCCCCACCACTGCATCGGGTCCACCGCGGCCGCGGGCAGGGCCTGGGCCGGCGTGCGCCCGGCCGGGGCATTTTTCCGGGGGGCAGGCGGCGGGGATTCCTCTTCGGCCCTTGCCGGCGCGGCGGCCGGCTTGATCTTCAGGGAGTCGCGCAGGTCTTCCATCTGCACGTTCATCGTCTTCAACGTGGACAGCGTCATGCGCTGCACCTCCAGCGCCTGGATGGTGGCGCCGAGCATGCGCGCGTTCTGCTCCAGCCAGAACTGCACGGTGCGCAGCTCTTCGATGCGTTTTTCCAGCTCCTCGGGGTTGAGCGTCGGCGCCACCCATTGCCCGATGTTCGGCAGCGCCGCGCCCGCGTTCTTGACCAGGCCTTGCAAGAAATCGAAACCTGGGACGAGTTTGGTGAAATTCGGTGCTTCGGCCATGGCGGTTGTCTCCTGTGGGCTGTCCTGCCCGTTCGATGGGTGCCCCGGCGCGGTCAAGGATCCACCGGTTCCGCTGGGGGCTGCCTTTGTTCCCGCGGTCGCCGCAGCGACAGGGGATTTCGATTGTGCCCGCTCGCCGATGCGCCGACGCTGCGGGGCAAGCGTCGAACCCGGAAGGAATTCACCAAGCCACCCGCTCCACCCGGTAACCCTTGAGGGCCATCAGCGCGGGCAGGCCGGCGGGGCCGATCATGTGCAGGCTGCCGACCGCGGCGAAGACCGGCCGGCCTTGCCGGTGGAGGGCGTCGACGCGGTCGGCCATCGCGGGGTTGCGTCCACCGAGCAGGCGGTCGAGCATCGCGCGTTCGGCCGGCGTGCCGACGCAGCCGCACCATTGCTCGTAGCTTTCCAGTTGCGGCTGGTCGCCGTCCGCCCAGGTTTGCGCGATGCGCAGCAACAGCCCGCGGGCCTCGCCGGATTCCAGGTCGGACAGGCCGCGGTCCAGCAGGGTCAACTGGTCCCGGCCATTGGGGGCGCTGAGCAGCCCGAGCTGGCCTTGCGGGGTTTCCAGCGACAACACGGGCTTGCCCAACGCCCGCGCGTAGCCTGCGAGGAAGTTGTCGATGCCGTAGCTGGCATCGATGCCGTCGCGGCGGCCGGCCATCACCACCACGGTCGCCAGCTGCATTTCGGGGCTCATGCGTCCAAGCTGGGCCTGCTGTTTGGGTGCGAGGCATTGCTCGCGCATCTGCCGCTGCATCCGCTGGCGGATTTTCTTCATCTCGGCCTCCGGAAGCGCCGCGCCGCGGTGGGCTGAGAAGCTGCTGGCCACCTGCTGCTGGATGCCGGGGTCGAGCATGTCCAGTTCCAGGGCCACCACGCTGGATTCGGCCAGGGCCTGGCTCACGCGGGGGCCTGGGAACATCCAGTCGAAGCGGGCGGCATGGATGGTGCCGTACAAATAGGATGTGCGGCCATCGCGCGTGACGCGCCAGAGGAAACCGCGGTCGCGCGCCTGACGCATGCCGGCTTCCATCTGGGACTGCGTGGGCGCGGTGGCTTGCGGCGGGCAGGGCGGGGGCGCCGGGTCGGCGGCGTCCTGCGCCTGGGTGCCCCGCAGGCCGGCCCAGGCCAGCAGGGCCAGCAGCGCCGCGAGACGCGCGGCCCGCTGAGTCAAGAGTTTCGTCACGGCGTCCCGGCGGGGTGTGTCGCTGCCTCGTCGACCTTCGGCCGAATGGGTGCCGGCTTCCGTTGTCACGCTTCGGTGTCGGCCGGCGCGTTGACCACCACCGCCTGGTCGATCGCGCCGAACATGCTTTGGCCGTCCGGCCCGTTCATCTCGATGCGGATGGTGTCGCCGTGGCGCATGAAGCCGGTGCGGGCCTCGCCGTGCTCGATGGTCTCGATCGCCCGCTTCTCGGCGATGCAGGAGTAACCGCGGGTCCAGTCCTTGTTGCTGACCGTGCCGCTGCCGACGATGGTTCCGGCGCGCGCCCGCCGCGTCTTGCACAGGTGGGCGATCAACTGGCCGAAGTGGAAGGTCATCTCCGGGCCGGCGTCGCACAGGCCGACGCGCTTGCCGTTCCAGGTGCTTTGCAGCGCCAGGTGCACGCGGCCGCCCTGCCAGGCGGCGCCCAGCTCGTCGGGCGTGACCGCGACCGGGCTGAAGCCGGTGGCGGGCTTGCTCTGCAGGAAGCCGAAGCCCTTGGCCAGTTCGGCCGGAATGAGGTTGCGCAGGCTCACGTCGTTGGCCAGCATCACCAGGCGCACGCTCGCCAGCGCCTGCTCGTCGGAGGCGCCCATCGGCACGTCGCCGGTGACCACCGCGACCTCGGACTCGAAGTCGATGCCCATCTTCTCGCTGGGCACCACGATGTCGTCGCAGGGGCCGAGGAAATCGTCGCTGCCGCCCTGGTACATCAGCGGGTCGGTGTAGAAGCTTTCGGGCATGTCGGCGCCGCGCGCCTTGCGCACCAGCTCCACATGGTTGATGTAGGCCGAGCCGTCCACCCACTGCGTGGCGCGGGGCAGCGGCGCCATGCACATCTTCGGGTCGAAGGGGAAGGCGTGGCGCGCCTTGCCGTGGTTCAGGGCCGCGGAAAGGTCTTCCAGCTGCGGCGAAAGGAAATTCCAGTCGTCCAGCAGCTGCTGCATGCGGGTGGCGATGCCGGTCGCATAATGGGCCGTGCCCAGGTCGCGGGAAACGACGACCAGTTGCCCGTCGCGGGAACCATCTTTGTAGCTGGCGAGTTTCATGGCGGATGGAAAAGGGTGGGTTCCGGAAAGAGTGATGAGTGAATGTGAGCGTGCACGCGGCCGCCGGGCGAAGGCGTAGAGGAAGAAAAGCAGGCCGATGAAGCAAGAAGCATCGCCATTGTCGGTGCAGTCCCCCCTGCCTGCCGCGCCGCGGCCCGCCTTGCGGCCCGGTCCCCGCGAGATGCTGGTCCTGGTGTCGGCCGCCGTGCTCGGCCATTGGCTCTTGCTCGGCGGTTGGCAGCTCGGTGCCAGCGGCCAGCCGCCCTCGGTGTCCGCGGGGATGACGCTGGTTCAGCTGCGCCCGGCGATGGATCCGCCACCGGCGCTCCCGCGGCAGGCTCCGCCGGCTACCGGCCAGTCGCCCGTTGCGGCGCCCGAGCCACCGGCGCCGGAAACCCTGGCCCCGCCCGCCGCTGCCGAGTCCGCCGCGCAGGCGCGGCAGCCGGAGGCGGCGCAGGCCGACCCGCCCGCGGCTTCTTCCGCGGACGCCCCACAGGCATCCGCGCCCGCCGACGCCCCGCCGCAGGGCGCCGAGGCGTCCGCCGAGGCGGAAACGCCGACTGCCGCGGCGGCGTCATCGCCCGCCGCGGCACAGGCGCAAACCCAGGCACAGGCGGACGCTGCGCCGACGGCCCAGGCCTTGCCGGGCGTCGAATCCGAGGTGCCGGTCTACAGCGTCGCGCTGCCGCCGGCTTTCTCCACCCGCTATGAATTCAAGCGAGGCGCCTTGGGAGGCACGGCGGAGCTGTCCTGGGCGCCGTCCGGCGGCCGCTACAACCTGCGGCTGCAGGCCCGCCTGGGCGAGGTGACGGTGCTCACCCAGACCAGCGAAGGCCGTTTCGAAAACACCGGCCTGCAGCCCCAGCGCTTCGTCGACCAGCGCATCGGCCGCACCGCGCTGGCCGCCAATTTCCAGGGCGACAAGGGCCTCATCAGCTTCTCCGGCCCGACGCACACCTACGCCTGGCGGCCGGGCACCCAGGATAGGCTGAGCTGGTTGGTCCAACTGCCCGGCATCCTGGCGGCCGAGTCGACGCGGCTGGCGCCAGGCCAGCATTTCGCGATGGTGGTGGTGGGCGCGCGGGGCGATGCCGATGTCTGGACATTCCGGTTGATGGGCTGGGACGAGGTGGCCACCCGGTCCGGCGCGGTGCGGTGCGTCAAGCTGCTGCGCGAGGCCCGTCACGCGCACGACCAGCAGGTGGAAGTGTGGCTCGACGCCCAGGGCCACTATCTGCCGGTGCGCGCCCGCATCGGTGGCCCCGACGACGCCCGGCCCTACGAGCTGTTGCGCCAATAGTTGGCATTCCAGGTCATTGCCTGGCGACATGCCCCCTCGACTGCGGGGGGAAAACACGCTTGGGGCGCGGCCCGCGCGCACTGCACCCGATTGAAACTTGTCATACTGGCCCCAGCTCGGTTGCATCAGGAAACAAGGAAAGGCGTACAGGCGGGAACGGCGGATGCCCCATCGCTGTCGAACCTGCCGCATGTCCCGCGGCTTTCCAGTTGCGGCATTCATTCACCACCGGGAGGGCTTCCATGCATATGCTTTACAACTCCGACAGTTTCGTGGTGGTCGAGTTCGACGTACCGACCTCCCAATTGGGCCTGGTCTGCGTCTACGACGCCGACGCGGCGCCCGAGGCGAAAGACCTCTCCGTGCTCAGGCGTGGTGGCTTCGAGATCGTCGACAAGTTCGCGCGCAAGGAGATCTTCATCGAAGGTGCTCTGGCGCACAGCTTCAAGGCGGGCGTCGACGCCCTCATCCTCACCCAGCCCACCGAAGAGGAGCTGGACGACTACATCGGCCGCTTCGCCTCGCTGATGCACCACCCCGTCGTCTCCCACTGAAGCGGCCGGCCACCGCGGTGCTTGCGCTCCTTCGCCTTCAACGCGGGGGCGGTCCCTGTTCAATTTTTCGGCGCGCACGCGACGTTTGCATGGGCGCCGTGCTGAATCGCACACGCGGGCAGGCATGTCTTGCTGGTGCTCGCCATCTTGCGTTATCGTGGTTTTGAACATGGCGCCCGCCTGCCGTCCCTGCGCGAGCGGTCGCGAAGGCGGCGAATTCGAAGCGACTGGAGGTGACGATGACTCTGACGCGCGGCCGGCGTGCCGAGGGCCTTGGACGCATGTGGCTGTCGCCCGGCTTGAACGAAGCGCCGGTGCTGGACCGCATGTGCTCGCAGTTCGTGTTGACGCTGACGATGCGCCACGCGGGCCGCTTCAACCTGCGCCGCGACTGGAACAGCCTGCTGGCGCTCACCGGCAAGCACCTGGTCTGGCCCGAATCGGTGCTGGCGCGCGTGCGCGACTACCTGGCCCAGCGCTGCAAGGCCAACGAGCAGTGGCAGGGCCACGAGTCCCTCGGCCACGAAGGCTTCATGCAGCGCTACGGCGAGTGGCGCGGCCCCTATGAGGAAGGCACGCTCTTCTTCTACCTCGACGAATACATCAAGGATGCGCCGAAGGACTTGCTGGCTGTCCTGGGCGCCACCAACGACTGGCTGGAGAGCAGCCTGAAGAAGGAGTCCACCCTCGTCCAGAAGAACATCGACGCGCTGGGCGGCCTGCTGCAGCTCAACCCGGCCGAACGCGCGCTGCTGTTGTACGGCACGCTGGCGCGCTACCAGCGCGAGCTGCGCGGCCTGCTGGTCGAGTTCAAGGTGTCCAACGCCCAGGAAGCCCACGCCGCGATCGCCGCGGTGGCCGGCGTCAACGAGGCCGAGGTGGCCGAGGCGCTGCGCGCCGGCTCCCGCCTGGAGCGCATCGGCATGGTGGAGAACCTCATCTCCGAACACAACATCACCGACCTGGCCGACCTGATGAAAGTCAGCGACCAGATGCCGCCGGTGCTGATGCGCCACTACGAGGGCCCTTCCGACCTGATGGCGGTGTTCACCCGCCCGGCCAAGCGCAGCGAGCTGGCGCCGGCCGATTTCCAATACGTGGCGCAGGACCAGCAGGTGCTCACCGCCATGCTGCGCAACGCGGTGGCGCGCAAGGAGCCCGGCGTCAACGTGCTGCTCTACGGTCCGCCCGGCACCGGCAAGACGGAGCTGGCCAAAGTGGCGGCGCAGGCGGCGGGGCTGGAGCTTTACGAGGTGGAGTACGCCGACCGAGACGGCAACTCGCTGTCGGGCCGCGACCGCTACCGCTCGCTGCAGATCAGCCAGGTCTTCCTCAAGGGCAGCGGCAACGTGGCCCTGCTGTTCGACGAGGTGGAAGACGTCTTCCCGCCGATCTCCACCGACACCGCCCAGCTGATGGCGCGCATCGACACCGGCGACGGCACGCTCAGCGGCAGCGTCAGCGGCAAGGCCTGGGTGAACCAGATCCTGGAGACCAACCCCGTCCCGGTGATCTGGGTGACCAACCGCATCGAGCAGATCGACCCGGCCTTCCGCCGCCGCTTCCAGTACCACCTGGAACTCAAGAGCCCGCCGCCCGGCGCCCGCCAGGCCCTGGTCAGCCGCGCGCTGGCCGGCGTGCCGGTGAGCCAAGGCTTCGCATCGCGGCTCGCCGAACGCCGCGGCCTCACGCCCGCGCAGGTGCGCACGGCGGTGAAGTTCGCGCGCCTGAGCAGTGCCGGCGACGACGAGATCGAAGGCCTGATCGAACGCCAGCTGGGCAACGCCGACCGCGCCCTCGGCCACCATCCCGGCGAGCGCGGCGCGCGGGCCGTGGTCACGGCCTACGACCTCGACCTGCTGAACACCGAGTCGCGTTTCCCGGTGCCCCGGGTGGTCGAGGCCTTGAAGAAGAAGGGCCACGGCTGCCTGTGCTTCTACGGCCCGCCGGGCACCGGCAAGACCGCGCTGGCCGAGCACATCGCCCAGGCGATGCAGCGCCCGCTGATGATCCGCCAGGCCTCCGACATCATGAGCAAGTTCGTCGGCGAGACCGAGCAGAACATGGCCCGCATGTTCTCCGACGCCGAAAGCGAGCAGGCGGTGCTGCTGCTCGACGAGGCCGACAGCTTCCTGCGCAGCCGCCAGATGGCCGAGCGCAACTACGAGGTCAGCGAAGTCAACGAGATGCTGCAGGGCATGGAGCGCTTCGCCGGCACCTTCATCTGTACCACCAACCTCTTCGCCGAACTGGACGAAGCCGCGCTGCGGCGCTTCACCTTCAAGATCCGCTTCCAGCCGCTGCTGGCGGCGCAGCGCGAGCGCATGTTCGTGAACGAGGCGCTGGCGGGCGACGCCGGCTTGCTGTCGGCCGAGCACCGGGCCCGGCTGTCGCAGTTGGATGCGCTGGTCCCGGGCGATTACGCCGCGGTCAAGCGGCAGGCCGAGATCCTGGGCGAAGAACTCACCGCCGACGAATTTCTGGCCCAGCTCGAAGGTGAGCACCGCGTCAAACCCGAGGTCAGGCGCCAGCGGCGCATCGGTTTTTCTCCTTAGCGCGTTGAGTGCGCGCGATCGCAGCGCTCCGGAACCATCGGAAGTCTTTGATCTCTCGATGTGCCACCGTTGGTTTCGAGCGAGGGACAGGGGCCAGGGGCGCAGCGAAGTCAAGGAGGAGTGGGCGAAGCCCACGGGGGACATGAGCGGAGCCCCTGGCCCCTGGCCCTCGCGACGTTCCTTCCTTCGCAAGCTGCGCTGCGACGGGAGCAAGAATTCGTCAACCCGCCTTCCCACTCGTCGTTTTTTACAATCGACCCCATGAAGCCCATCGCCTACACCCGCGCCCAAGCCCTGCCCGAGATCATGAAAGAGCGCATCGTCGTGCTCGACGGCGCCATGGGCACGATGATCCAGCGCTACAAGCTCACCGAGGCCGATTACCGAGGCGCCCGCTTCGCCGGCCACGCCAAGGACCTCAAGGGCAACAACGAGCTGCTGCAGTTCACCCGGCCGGACGTGATCACCGAGATCCACGAGCAATACCTGGCCGCGGGGGCCGACCTCATCGAGACCAACACCTTCGGCGCAACCAGCGTCGCCCAGGAGGACTACGGCCTGGCCGAGCTCGCCGGGGAGATGAATCTTGAAGCCGCCCGCCTGGCGCGCGCCGCCTGCGACAAGTACGGCACGCCCGACAAGCCCCGCTTCGTGGCGGGCGCCCTCGGCCCCACGCCCAAGACCGCCAGCATCAGCCCCGACGTGAACGACCCCGCGGCCCGCAACGTCGACTTCGACACCCTGCGTGCCGCCTACTACGAGCAGGGCGCCGCGCTGCTCGAGGGCGGCGCCGACGTCTTCTTGGTCGAGACCATCTTCGACACCCTGAACGCCAAGGCCGCGATCTTCGCGCTCGACGAGCTGATGGAAGCCACCGGCGAGCGCCTGCCCGTGATCATCTCGGGCACCGTGACCGACGCCTCGGGCCGCATCCTCTCGGGCCAGACCGTCAGCGCGTTCTGGCACAGCGTGCGCCATGCGCGGCCGCTGGCCATCGGCCTGAACTGCGCGCTCGGCGCCACGCTGATGCGGCCCTACATCGAAGAGCTGTCGAAAGCCGCCGGCGACACCTTCATCAGCTGCTATCCCAACGCCGGGCTGCCCAATCCGATGAGCGACACCGGCTTCGACGAGACGCCCGAGGTCACCGGCCGGCTGGTGGAGGAGTTCGCCAGCGCCGGCTTCCTCAACATCGCTGGCGGCTGCTGCGGCACGACGCCGGAGCACATCGCGGAGATCGCCAAGCGCGTGGGGCGCTACAAGCCGCGCTGCGTGCACGGCGGCGCCTTCTCCAAACTGCTGGCGGCTTGAGCGGTCGACAGGCGCCGCAGCAGTTTTAGACCTCAGGCTTGCGCAGCCGCCCAGCTTTGGTCCTATCGACCGCGTCCAACTGTTTTCCATGGGCGGGTGAGGCGGCTTTCAAGGTAGGGCAGTCGACCGCGTCGAGCAGTTCGATCCCATGCTCCGCGAGCAGTCGCCTGCCTACTTGGCTGCGGGCCAGTGTGTAGACGCGCTGGATCTTGTTGCCAATGCGATCCTGTGTTGACTCAGGCGCTGCGGCGGTGCGCAGAAGGGCTTCCCGCACCACTTGGATCGCCCATGCCGCCTGCGTAAGGACGTGGGGGCCTTTCTCATCGAACAGGCCCACGGCGTTGTGCGCACGGGACTCCAGCACATCGAACGGATCCATGACCTTGATGAACCGGCCCGGCCGCCACTCGACCTCCACGCTGTCTGCGATGACTCTTTTGGTGAAGGTGGAAGATTTCTTCAGCCCGGAGACCGTGTAAAGCTTGTGGAGGATGTCGATGTTCCGCTCTTTTCCCCCTGGCGCCGGCAGTCGCAATTGCGCCACGATGGACGTGAGGCCCGACTTCCTCGGTAGCTCGACCCGAGCCTTCATGGCTTGTGCGAGTTCGATCGCCCGGCCTGCTTCGCCCAGTGCGTCGCCATCGTTCGAAATGGCCGTGCCGTCCCAATCGATGTCGAAACGAAGCATCCAGAACGCGAGGGCCTGACCGCCCACGAGCACCATGTCCGTGCCCATGTGGGAGAAGAGCAGGTCGATGGCCGCGTCGTCCAGCGGCGCTTCATCTTGAGGAAGAGGAGGCTGGGTGGCCACGCGGAATCAATACGGCGAATTGGTGAGCTTGAGCTTGCGTACCTTCTCGCCAGAGAACCAGCTCAACTGGTCCTGCGTGACGCGGCCAGACTGCGCGTTCCTGAAATCCGCACGTTGCCTTTCGCGTTTGAAGGCCCACAGCTTCGCATCCCCTGGCTCTGATGCCTCATCCGCCTGCCTCCGCAGCAGCGATGCGGCCTGGTCCACAGTGAGGCCAGAGGCTTCCAGCGCGGCGCCGAGCCGGGCCCAGTGCTCGATCTGCTGCGCGGCCGAGCGCGACATCAGCGCGCCTTCATCACGGGCGTTGTTGAAAAGTTCTTCACCTACGCGAATGGAATTTGAGGACATGATCAGTGTGGTAATTTGTGGCAGATTACCACAAACCGGTTCAAAAAAAGGCCACCCGAAGGTGGCCTTTGCCGCTGGAGAAGCGGTTGCAATGAATCACTTGTGATAGGCCGTCTCGCCGTGCGAGCTGATGTCCAGGCCTTCGCGTTCGTCTTCCTCGGAGACGCGCAGGCCGATCACGATGTCGACGAGCTTGAACGCCACGAAGGCGACGACGGCCGAGATCGCGACGGTGTAAAGCACGCCTTGCGCCTGGACCCAGACTTGCGCCCCGGTGCCGCCCCATTCGCCGCACTTGTTGGTGACGTAGTTGCAGATGCCGGTGCCGCCCAGGCTCGGCGCGGCGAAGACGCCGGTCAGCAGCGCGCCCAGGATGCCGCCCACGCCGTGCACGCCGAACACGTCGAGCGAGTCGTCGGCGCCGAGCATGCGCTTGAGGCCGTTGACGCCCCACAGGCAGACGATGCCGGCCAGCAGGCCGATGGCCAGCGCGCCGCCCACGCCGACGAAGCCGCAGGCGGGGGTGATGGCCACCAGGCCCGCGACCGCGCCGGAAGCGGCGCCCAGCATCGAGGCCTTGCCCTTGGACAGCGCCTCGCCGGCGGCCCAGCTCAGCGTCGCCGCGGCCGTGGCGACCACGGTGTTGATGAAGGCCAGCGCGGAGATGCCGTTGGCTTCCAGGTTGGAGCCGGCGTTGAAGCCGAACCAGCCCACCCACAGCAGCGAGGCGCCGACCATGGTCAGCGTCAGGCTGTGCGGCGCCATCGATTCCTTGCCGTAGCCGATGCGCTTGCCGACGACGTAGGCACCGACCAGGCCGGCCACCGCCGCGTTGATGTGCACCACCGTGCCGCCCGCGAAGTCCAGCGCGCCCTTGGCCCACATGAAGCCGGCGTTGGCGGTCACCGTGGCCAGCGTGGCTTCGCTGGTGATCGCGTCGGGGCCGTCCCAGTACCACACCATGTGCGCCACCGGCAGGTAGGAGAAGGTGAACCACAGCACCGAGAACAGCAGCACCGCCGAGAACTTGATGCGCTCGGCGAAGGCGCCGACGATCAGCGCCACGGTGATGGCGGCGAAGGTGCCCTGGAACGACACGAAGGTCAGCTCGGGCAGGTAGACGCCCTTGCTAAAGGTCGCGGCCAGCGACTCCGGCGTCACGCCCTTCAGGAACAGCTTGTCCAGCGTGCCGAAGAACGGGTTGCCCGCGGTGAAGGCCATCGAGTAGCCGTAGATGACCCAAAGCACCGAGATCAGCGCGAAGATCATGAAGACTTGCATCAGCACGGACAGCATGTTCTTGCTGCGCACCAGGCCGCCGTAGAAGAGTGCCAGGCCGGGCAGGGTCATCAGGATGACCAGCGCGGTGGCCACGGTCATGAAGGCGGTGTCGCCTTTGTTGGGCGTGGGCACCGGCGCGGCGGCGGCCGCGTCGGAAGCGGCGGCTGGCGCCGCGGCCGGGGCCGCCGCCACCGGCGCCGCGGCTTCAGGCGCCGAGGCGGCCTGCGCCAGCGTCGAACCGGAGAACGTCAAGGCTGACAGCCCCAACGCCAAAAGGGCAATGAATTTTTTCATCATGGCTGGTTTCGTTTCTTGTTGCGGGGGGTCAGAGCGCGTCCTTGCCGGTCTCGCCGGTGCGGATGCGAACCACTTGCTCCAGCGGCGACACGAAGATCTTGCCGTCGCCAATCTTGCCGGTGCGCGCCGCGTTCTCGACCGCCTCGATCACGCGGTCGACGATGGCGTCGTC
>CBJNAE010000002.1:0-53536 GCA_966433995.1 uncultured Ideonella sp.
TGCTTCGTCACCACGCTGGCCGCGCGGCGCGCGGCGCCGCCGCCCCGCAAGGCAAAACCGTCCATGACCGCCGACCAGGAAGACGCTACAGCCTGCATCGAGATCACCCCGCATCGCCTGCAACAAGCACTGCGCGCCGGTCCCCAGCCACTGCTGGTGGACGTGCGCGAAACTTATGAGGCCCTGCTAGGCGCTGCCGCGCTGCCGGCACCCGAGCGGGTGCCTTTGTCCGAACTGCCCAGCACCCTACACCGCTGGGCCGCCCTGCCCGCCGGCACCCCGGTGGTCTTCTTTTGCCGCACCGGCAACCGCAGCGCCCAAGCGGCGCGGGCGCTGCGGCGGATGGGGCGTGCGCAGGCGTGGAGCCTGGGGGGTGGATTGGCGCTGTGGAGCGAAACCGCGCCAGGCGACGCGTGAAGGAAGCCGCAAACTTGCGAAACACTTGTGGCTCGACCGGTGGCATCGCGCGGTCCGGCTAGGGCACACGGCCGCCACCGAAGTTCCTCCGATATTCACTCGGGCTGACGCCCACCAGACGCTGGAACTGCGCCCTGAAGTTCGCGGGCGAGCCCATGCCGACTTCGTCCGCCACGCGGCCGATGGGCAGGACACCGCTTTCGAGTAGCTCCTGCGCCCGCCGCATCCTGGCACTTTGCAGCCATTGCTTGGGCGAAACGCCGAACTGATCAAGGAAACGGCGGTGCAAGGTGCGTTCGCTGCTGCAAGCCTGCGCGGCCAGCTCCTTCAAGGAAAGCGGCCGGTGCAGATGGGCCAGCGCCCAGGCCAGCACCGGCTGCAGACTCGCAGGCGCCACCGGCCCCTGGCGCGGCTCGATGAACTGGGCCTGTCCGCCGTCCCGCTGCAACGGCAACACTGACAGCCGGGCCACCTGCGCGGCGACGGCGGCGCCAAAGTCTTGGCGGACCATGTGCAGGCACAGGTCCAGGCCCGCGGCCGCGCCCGCCGATGTCAGCACCTGGCCGTTGTCGACATACAGCACACGGGGATCGACATCCACCGCAGGAAAGGTCCGCGCCAGCTCCGCCGCCGCCAACCAATGGGTCGTGGCGCGCAGACCGTCCAACAGGCCCATCTGCGCCAGCACGAAAGCGCCCGAGCACAGGGATGCGATCCGTGCGCCGCCCACGTGGGCGCGCCGCAACGCGCGGCGCACCGCTGGCGAGAGCGGTGCGTTTGGGTCTCGGGTTCCGGGCACTAAAAGGGTCTGCGCCCGCGACAAGGCAGAAAGCCCATGCTTGAGGCGCACCCTGAAGTGGCCAGAGTCGACCTCACCGCCTTCGCCGCAGACCACCACTTCATAGAGGGGACGGCCAGAGGCCCTCTCCCGTGCGAGGCCGAACACCTCGCAGGCCGTCGCCAAATCGAAGGAAACCACGCCCTGCAGGGCCAGGACGGCGACACGGTGCGGCATGGCCGGCTTGGTTTTTCGCGGTGAGCGCATCATGGTCATATGTCGTGGCCGTGCGAACAAAGGACGGGCCATTCAGGGAGCCCGGAACCGCGCTGCGGTTCGGATGTTGGCGGAATTCAGGCGAACATTGTCCATTCCGCCACTCACCCGCCGACGCCCGCGCCGCAACAATGACGGCATGGCTCTCGACACCTTCCCCCATCAAGACCCGCACCGCGCCGCCCGCATCGCAGGGCTTCGGCGCCTTTGCCTTTCAGAGGCCGCGACGCTGTTGGCGCTCCTCCTGATCGCTGTCCCGCTGAAACACCGATGGCACCAGCCGCTGGGCGTGACGGTGATGGGGCCTGTCCACGGCTTCGTCTTCTTGGCTTTCATGTGGCGGGTCGCGCAAGCCATCGGGCATGGCGACTTGGACCTCCGCGCGGGCGTCAAGCTCGGCCTGGCAGCCTGCGTGCCTTTCGGCGGGCTCTTCAGTTGGAGGGCCTTGCGCTGATGACGGCCTACTTGTTGCTCAAGAGCCTGCACCTGGCCAGCACCATGGCTTTCATCGGCGGACTGGCAATGCTTGCCCTCGTGACCATAGGCTGGGTCGCAGTCGGCGGCGCCCTCCTGCCCCACGAGCAGCGCATCGGCCGCATGGCGCTTCACTGGGACCGTCGGGTGACCGCACCCGCCATGGCCGCGACCTGGGCGCTGGGCCTAGGACTGGCTTCATGGGGCGGCTGGCTCGGGGCGGGTTGGCTCCACGCCAAGCTGATGGGCGCGCTGCTCCTGTCCGCATTGCATGGCGTGCTTTCAGCCAAGCTGCGCCAACGACTGGAAGGCAGCGGCCCTGGCGATGCCTCCGCTTGGATCAGGCTTTCGCCGGTCATCGTGATGCTTATCGCCGCGGCCATCGCCTGCCTGGCCGTGCTCAAGCCGTGACCCGGCGCCCCCGCCTATTCGCACTCAGCGCATGGCGACCCCCTTGGCAAAACATGGAAGCGTCCAAATTTCTGGACGGTGGCCGAAACGCTTCACCAAGAACCCTTACCGATCGCATCCCCAAAATGAAAAAAGCACTTAGCGCCGAAACGCTAAGTGCCTGCTTCATTTCTTAAATTTTGGTGGGCCCTGAGTGACTCGAACACTCGACCTACGGATTAAGAGTCCGCACCATCAAGCAAGAGTTCATGCGGGTCCGCGGGCCGTTCGTGGGAACGGATGCCTATATTTTGAGCGCCTGTTTTCGCGGTTTCAAGAGGGCCGGTTCCCGTCACGACGGGCTAAGGTTTGGTCGCCTGAACCGCCCGCACATACCCCTGAAGCCCGATCACCTGGCCGGAAAGCTTCCCAGCCTCTTCCGCCACCTCTGCATATCGGCTGCTGCAGTCGCCGAGAAGCTGGCGGGCGACGGCGGCGGCGTCATCAGCTGCGGATCCGGCCGCGGCATCTCCACCCGGGCCGGTTGGATGATCACCGGCGGGCCGGGCGGCAAGAGCGGCGAGCAGGCGGTCGCGCTCAGCGCGCAGGCCAGCGTCAGCCACCGCGCGAGCCTGAAGGACTTGGGCATCATTTTCACGGGACCTTTCGACGTTGCGTTGCTGGTGGAAAGCCTCGGCGGCGCGCTTGCGATCCGCGGCGGCCTGGGCGACGACCTGCTGCGCCTGGTGGGCGTCCCAAGCGGCCTGGACCTGCGCCCTGCCCTCGGCCTGGCCGGCGGCACGCTCGCGCGCCAGGGCCGCGCGGGCGCCGGCGATCAGGAGCGCCACCAACAGAGCGCCGGCGGCGGCAGCGGCGACGTAGCGCCACGGGAAGCCCGGGATCACCGCTGGATCTCCATGGCTTGGCGGATCGCCTCGGCGGCGGGAATGCCGCCGAAGACCAGGCTTTCGGCGCGCCGGCGGCGCTTGAGGCCCAGCAGCTCTTTGCCCGAGGCAAAGCGCCATGCCTCGAACTGCGCGGCGGCGCCGAAGAAGTCCGCACGGTTGAACAGCACGAGAAGGGTCGAGCGCTGGAAATTCGCGACCCCGATGTTGTAGGCCAGGCACACCATCGCATCGAACTGCCGCTGAGTCGGCAGGCGGCGCAGCTTGGCCTCGACACCCGGCTCGAACTCGCGCGCCAGGCGCTCGGCGAACCACTGGTCGGCCTGTTCCTTCGAGATCTCCAGGCCAGGGAACACGTCCGCGCCAGTGTGGCCCCAACCGATGGTCCACGGCGCGCCACCGGTGGCGGGATCGGGATATGCCTTGAGCCGGCAGCTCTCAAAGTGGTGCATCACGCGGATGCCGTCTTCACCTGTTTGCATCGCGGTCTCCCTGAGGTGATGGGCACTCGTCCAGCGGCATCGGCCCGGTGGTCGCACCTGGCGCGGTCACGCGCCATCGGTGGGTGCTGAACATGAAATAGACGACGATCCCCAGGCCCGTCGTCGCGCCCTGCCAGTCGGCTGGGACCACGAGGCTGAAGAAGAGGCAGCCGCACAGGGATGCGTGCTGGTAGCGGACGGCGCGCAGCGTGTAGGCGCTCATCTTGGCGAGGCGGCAGATCAGGATGCCGATGGCGGCCGCCGTGACGGCGAACGTCAGCAGGGCCGAGGAATCAAGAGCCGCCATTTGCAGCACCTCCATCAATGCCGGCGCGGCGCTCGAACACCCGGCGGGCCGCGCTGACGATCCAGGATCCGACGGCCGGCCAGTCGTAGCCCACGCCGCCGATGAGCATGGCCAGGGGAGCCAACGTCCAGCGGATCTCCAGGCTGGTGTAGTGGCGCAGCACCTCGGCCGCCGAAACGGTGAGCAGCAGCGCCATCAGCGTCATGACGGTCACAAACGCCGCGGCGTGCAGGCTCCGCTCTGGCGGCCGGCGCGACAACGCGATAAAGGCACCCGCGGCGCCGCCGGCAGCAATCACTGCGTAGGGGCCGAGGTAAGCGGCAGGGCCGGCGCCGACGAGCATGGCCGCCAGGACCTGCACGACGGAAACGGGGTCAAGGCGGGGATCGGTCACTGGTACTGCTCCGAGGTTTTCTCTTGAAGATTGACCGCAACCAGCACCAGGCCGCGCCGGCGGCGAAGCCGACCAGGAGGGGCCAAACCGGCCCGTCCAGCCAGCTGTCGCCGCGCTCATCCACCGCGCCCTACCGGTTGGCCAGGGGCGCACCCGGGCGCCAGCCGACGTTGATCTCGTGCACGACGATGGCGTCCGGGCTGTCGCACAGCGGCGCGCCGCGCACCCACTGCTGCAGCTGGCTGCGCCCAGTGAAGCGCATGCAGAACTCGATGCCGTCGACGAACCCGATGCTGTGCCAGCCGGGCGGCAGCTGGGTGAGCCGGCGAAAGTTGGTCTCGCCCGCCGGCGCGGTGTCCTGCAGCTGGATGCCAACGATGTCGCGCGTCTCGGGCTTGGCGTGCAGGTTGAGGCCGATGTACTGGCCGCCGGGGCTGGTGGCCTGCATCTCGCCGTTGAACAGGATGCACTGCCCGCCCGGCAGCCATGGCGGTGTGGTCTCCCAGCACTCGCTGTGCACACCGATGCCGACGACCTGGCCTTGCTTGTCGACGCGGCCGTAGACGCCGACGATCTCCCGCTGGCCGCTCGTGCCGCTGTTCTTGGCCGACGCCGCGCCATAGACGCCCACCGCGGTGCCGCCGTAGCCGTTGCGCATGTCGACCTCGGATACGCCCAACACTGCGGCGCTCAAGTACCCGGGCCGCGGCGCGATCGAGCGGGCGAAGAATTTCTGCTCGGCGTCCAGTACCTGATAGACGTGCGTCGCCCAGCTGAACTCCTGGGCCCAGGCCGCGGAGGGCGAAAAAAAGGCGCCCAACAGGGCGCCCGCGATGGCGATGAGAAGCCGCTTCATTTCGTCGCCGCCTCAATGAAGAGTTGGTCGGCCTGCTGCTCGGTGAGCGGCAGGTGCTGAATCATGTACTGCACGAGGGCGCTGTAGCGGCGCACGCGCGGCCGGAACTCCCATTCGATCTGGGCGGCAGACTTCTGGGGCTCGGGCATGGCCGCGATGAGGGCCTCGACGTCCTCCAGCAGGCCATGCTGATGGAGCGTGAGGCGAGCCTGCGCCATGTCGACCGATGCAGGCACGAGGGAGGGCTGGGGCACGGCAACGAATTGACCGCCGGCGTAGCGCTTGCGCAGGTACGTGCCGTCGGCCTGCGGGATGGCGACCATGTGCGGCTCGTCGATCTCCTCGGCATGCACGGACTCGCAGACCACGATGCCGTCGCCGTTCAGTTGAGCGTAGATGAATTGGGGCATCAGACGGTCTCCTCGATTTCCCAGGCAACGTCGAGCGGCGCCGCGTAGGCGGAAGCGCCCGTGCGATACAGCCGCAGAACTGTGGTGCTTTGAAAGATGGGGCGAACCAAGATGGAGCTGGGCAACTGGTCCGTTGCGGTGCCGGTTGTCCAGGAGACGCCAACAATGCGCGGGCGGGCTTTGTTCAGGTCAACCGCGGTGACAGTGACGTCGATGTGGTCTGTGCCGCCCGCAAGCACTGCGACGCCGCTCTGCACTGGCTTATCAGCTAGAGCGCCGCGCGGCTTCCAGTTGGTGGAGTCCGCGCTGGGGTCTGTGGAGTGGCTGGCCGTTGCGGTGGTCTTGATGTAGTCCTGGCCGTTGACCGCGCTGATCGCGGTCTCCCACTGGAGCCAAGTGCCGCTGACGAATGGCCGCGCGCCGCCGAAGAAATCTGAATAGCTCATGCTTGCACCCATCCATAGGTTGAACCGGTCCACTTCAATTTCACCCGCCCGTTCGGCGGCAGCGGAATGACGCCTTGCGTTTTCCCCCAGGCCTTGTCGGTACCGAAGTCGATCGTGCAGCCGGTCCTGTCGTTGACCACTTGGGCCTGAAAGATGTCGCCGACGGCCTTGCTTGTGGGCGCCGTCATCGGGATGTTGTTGGCGTCCAGCAGGTTGTCGACATTGACCGCCGCGGTGACGGCGCTGCCGCTGGTGATCGGGTTGGTCGGCATGACGATGCCGACGGGCGCCGACCCAAGCGCCACCGTCCAATCCGTGAAGGTCCCGCTGCCGGCGTAGTTCGTGACGAGCAGCGTCGTCGCGCCGGTGCCGCTGTTGTAGGCGGTGAGCGTGCCGCTCATCCATGTGCCGGCCGGGTCACTGGTGCGCGGCAGCATCACGCGCTGGCCCGGCACCCAAGATTTCCCGGTCTGGGTAGTGAAGGTCTTCGACCCGAGCCCCACCGTCAGGCTGGTGGTGCTGGTGCCATTGGTGCCCGGCGAGTTCAGCGCCGAAGCGGCTGATGCCGCCGCCGCGGCCGCGCTGGCGCTCGCGTTCGTTGCGCTGGTGCCGGCGTTGCTGGCTGCCGTCTCAGCGGCGTCCTTGAGGCCGGTCACCTCCAGGAGGAATGCATTCAGCTCGGTCGCAAGCGTGACCATGGCCGCCAGGAAGGCGTCCATGCGCGACCGGAAGGTCACCGGGTCTGAACGGCTTGGCGCCGTGGGCAAAGGAGTCAGGGACATGGTGCGGATGCCTCAAGAGTCGGAAAGGCCCTCCACCTGCAAGCTGCACAGGTGGTAACTGGGGTAGGAGATGACGATGCGAAAGTCCCGCGGGAAGCCGTAGACGAGCGTTGGCTCGAATCCCGCCTCGTCGACGCCGATGTAGACGCAAGGCGTCGCGCGGACGCTGGCCAAGAGGCGGTAAAGACGCGTCAGCGCCGCTGGCTCGCTGATGAGCTGCAGGTCCATCCGCCGCGCGAACCCACGCTCGACGATGTCGGTCAGCCCGTACTTGTCGGTTTCCTTCGCGCTGAAGTCGAGGATGCCGAGCTCGGCGCCGTATTGCGGCATACCCAGTTCGTAGACGTCGCCCACCACGATGACGCCGCAGCTGACCATGCCGCTGCCCACCAGGGTGATCGTCAGCACGCCGTTCTCGTAGGGCGGCAAGTCCGTCACCGCCAGGTCGGTGCGCAGCTCGAACGGCGCGAAGCAGTAATCCCAGGCGTCCAGGATGGGCGTGATGTCCATGCTGATCTCGCGGTCGAACACGACCGGCCCGCCGGAGCCGTCTGTCATGTTCACGAAGACGGTTGCCGCCTCGGCCTCCAAGATCGCGACGGCCGTGGCCATCCCGACTGCCAGGACATAGGACATCGAATCGGCCCGGCTGGCCAGGCTCCCGATTCGCTGGTCGAAGGGCGCCCACTTGTTCGTGGGACCGATGGCGATCCACTTCGTGGTGTCGCTCAGCGGGTTGCCGACGTTGCCGCCCACCAGGCTTTCGTAGACCTGGTGATCGGTGGCGTTGATCACCCGATCCTCCAGCGCGTAGGTGGCGCCGCCCGAATAGGCGGCATAGGTGGTGCTGAGCACCTTCCACCAGGTCGGGCTGCTGGCCGGCGCGTGGTTAGTGTTCGACGCCTGCAACGAACGGTAGATGGTCACCAGCCCGCCAGCGCTGGCTACGCTTGCATCAGCGTTCAATGCGTACGTGGTGCCCGAGCTCCAGGCGGCAGGCGCGGTCTCGTAAACCGTGCTGGACACCAGGCTGGCGTCGTTGACCGTGATGGGCTTGATGAGCTTGGAGATCGTCATGGGCTCACCTCCAGCGTGTCGCCCGGCTGGTTGATCACAGGCACGCCCAAGGCCTCCCAGCGCTCGACGACGCGCAGGACCTTGGCCAGGACGATGTTCGAGGCCTCCAGGTTCGCCTTCATCTCGCCGCGCATTCCGGCGATCTCGGTGCGCACGTCGGAGGTGCCGGACTGGTAGGCCATAGACGGTGCGCTGTAGCCGCCTCCGGCGCCCGGGATGTCCGGCAATGCAACCGGCGCGGAGCTGCCGTAGAGCGTGCCCTCCAGGCTGGCGGCCAGCTGCGCCTTGATGCGCCGCAGGTCGAGCGACGTCGCCACCGAGTCGCCGGCGACCTGCTCGACGAGCTGCGACAGGCCGGGCAGCTTCTTGAACGCCTCCAGGTCGCCCGCGCGTGCCTGCGCGGTGGCGATATAGAACTGGCTCTGCGCGCTGGCCAAGGAGGTGTCGGACGCCCCGACGCCGCGCAGGCGGTTGATTTCGTCGACGATGGTGCTGGCAACCTGCTCCCAGGCTTCCTTCGCCTTGTAGGCGGCCTGGATAGAGGCCTCGTAGGCGCGCAGACTGGGGTCGTTGGCGTAGGCAATGTCGGCCGCGTTAGCGGTGCTGCGCGCGGCATCGTTGATGGTCTGGCTTGCTATCGTGACCGCAGAGGTCAGCCCCTTCATGGAACCTGTGATGCCGGCGAGGCCGTTCTGCAGCTGCGTCAGAGCGCCCTGGATTTCCGGGCTGCTCAGCACCGCGTTGAAGGCGCGGATCTTGGCGTTCGCCTCGGAAACGAAGCCGTCGATCGACGCCTGCGACAGCGCGGCGCCGATGGTGCCAGTCGTCACGATGCTCTGCAGCATCGGCATCAAAAACGTGTTGGTGAAGCTGGTGGTGATCTGGTCGGCCAGGCTGCTGGCCAGGGCGTTCTGCAGGCCCTCCGTCACCATGGTGCCCAGCTTGGCGCCGACGTCGTCCTGAGACGCGCGGCCCAGCAGGCCGTCGCGGATGATCGATGCCATTTCGTCGGTGCCGATGCCGGCTCCCTGCAGCAGGTCGTCCTGCATCTGCTTGAAGGCCGGGCCCACCTTGGTGAGCACTTCAAAGGCTTGCCGCCCCTCTGCCGTTGTCAGGTCCAGGCCGGTGACCAGGTCGCGGAAGCCGCTGGCGGTGGTCGGCAACTCGAAGCCGACGCCGGCCAGAGACTTGGTCAGCATGTCGATGTTGTTGCGCGTCTGGTCGGCCTGGCTCCAGAACGCCCGGTAGAACTCGTCCGTTGCCTCGGTGAACTGGTCCAGGCCGCCGAACTGCTGGATGACCTCGTCGATGCTGACGGCGCGCCGCACTTCCGGCGCCCCGAGCAGGGTCTCCAGCGCCTTGTCGAGCATGGCGTCGCCGCTGGTGCCGGCCTTCTCGATGGTCATGCCCATTCGACCGAGCGCCAGGTCCGCCACCTCCATCTGGTGAGCGGCGCGCACGAGGGTCTCGAAATAGCCCTCGCCGACCTGCTGCATGCGCTCGAAGCCCGGCACCACGGCGGCGGCGATCTTGTCGGCTTCGGCGCCGAAGACGGCGGCAAGCTTTTCCTGGATCTCCTCGCCGCTCAAGTCCTTCAAATCGATTTTGCCGATGTCGACCACGAAGCCGTTGAGGCGTTCGGTGATCTTGCCCAGGTCGAGGCCCAGGCCGCCGGCCGCAGCCTTCACCGAGTCGCCGATGCCCGAGAAAATCAGGCTGAACTGGCGGGCCATCTCCTGGTCGAGCGGACCCAGGATCGTCGAGTTCTTGGTGCTGGTCGTCATGCCCAAGAACTTGCTCTTGGTCTGAACATCGGCGTAGTAATTGCCTTGAAAGCCCAGTGACTCGATGTCGCCAAAGCTCTGCGGGCCGCCCATGATCCCGCTGCCTTGGATCGTGGTCTTCTTGCCGAAAAGTTTCGTGTGCAAGCCAGACAAAGCATTTCCGAGCGGGCCCGGCGCGAGCAGCCTTTTGATGCTGCCGCCAATGCTGCTCATGGTCGAGTCGAAAACACCGGTGGGGATGCTGGCCGCCAAGTCACCCATGCCGTTCGTGCGCAACAGGAGATTGGTGACGCCTGTCATGGCCGCCTCGATGTTCTTGAGGCTGGCCGCCATCTGCGCCGAGTAGCGCAGGCCGAGGACCGCGCTGTCGGCCAACAGGTCGATGCTGTTCTCGATGCTGGCGCTCTTCGCGCTTGCGTCGCCGAAGACGGTGCCGGTGCCCTGGTTGGACGCCGGCGGGGCGGAGCCCTTGCTTCCAGCGCTTACGGCAAATCCCAGCCCAGCCATGATGGCCGCCATCGCTGCCATACGGAAGAATGCGGTGTACGGGTCGCCGCCGGCCTGATTGGCCACGCCGGCCGTGGCAGCCGCCGCGCCAGCGGCTTGAGAGGCTGCGACCTGAGACGTCGCGCTTACCTGGGCGGATGCAGCAACTTGCTGTTGCCCCAAGATCTGCACGGCGACAAAGTCAGAAAACTGCTTTTGCAGCGGCGCCAGCGCTGCAGCTGCCGCCTTCACCGGCATGTCAATGATCGGCTTGAGGACGAGCGTCTTCGACAGGTTCTTGAAGACGTCTTTGAGATTCTTCTCCCAGCCCTTGCCGTTCTCGAACCCGCGTAGCAGCGCGTCCGAGAACATGCTGCTGATGCTGTCGGCGGTCTTCTGAAAATCCGCCTGGATGTCGTCCGTGATCTTCTTGGTCTTCTCTTGGCCTTCGCCAACTTTGAGTGCTTCAACCAGGCGCTTCTGAGCCTCGATCTGGAGCTCAATTGCCTTGATCGCACCCGGCATGACGTTGTTCGTCGATTCCAGGTCCGCGCGCGACTTCTCCATCTGGGCCAGGGTGAGTTCGGCCAGTGCTGACTTGCCCTTGCCGAACACCTCGTTGGCCTGTTCCTGGGCGAGCGTCTGCGCACGGATGGAGTCACTGGCCGCGAACATCGCCTGCTCACGCTTGGCCGCTTCTGCATCCACGCGCTCCTCAAACTTCTTGCGCAGGTCTTCCTGGGCGCGCTGCCACTCGGCAATCTCCTCGTTCTCTTTGATGCGGAGCGCCTGACGCGCCTTCGCAGCGCGCATCGCCTCTTGGTAGGCGGAATCCTGGGTCGGGTCTTTCGCCTTCTTGGCGGGCTCCTCATACTTCTTGTTGATGGCCGCCTCTGCCGATCGAATCGCCTCCGGTGATGCACCGGCGCGCTCGCCGAGAGCGCGAGCCTGCGCCAACTCGCGCGCCTTCTTGGACTGCCGATCGAGCGACTCCTCAAGGAGCTTGTCGAAAGCAATCTGAGCCTTCAGCTGGGTGGCCTGTTCGGCTTTGGCTGTCGCAACCTTCCGGGTGAGCCGCTCCTCCTCCTGCAGGTTCAGGAGTACCTGGCGGCTCGATTCAAGGCGGCGGGTTTCCTCTGCGATTGCTCGCTGCGTATCCACGCCGGGGCCCAGCTTCTTCAGGCTTTCAATGCGCGCCTGAGACGCGGCAAAGGCGTTTTGAGCGTCGCCCAGCGGATTGGATCGGCCGACGCTCAGTGCGGCGTCCGCGGCACCCCTCGTGAAGTCCTTGATGCGCATCCAGGCGCGCTCGATCAGCCCAAGGTTCTTGAGCAGCTCCGGCGTCCGGTCACGCAACGCGTCGCTGTAGGCCTCCTGTGCAACCTTTGCGGCATCGGTGGTGCGGCCCTGGTCCTCCAGCGCCTTGATCTGCTCGTAAACCGACTTCGTGAGGTAGTTGGTTGACTCGTTCAGCTTGATGCTGGCCTGGAGCGGATCCTTGGCGAGATTGGCGAACTGCTCCGCGACCTTCTCCACCGCGGCGCCGCCTGCGCGCTCGAATTCGATGGCGGTCAAGGTGAAGCGCTCCAGCTCGCTGCGCCCCTTGACGCCGGCGTTGACAAACACGTCGAGCGCTTCGGCGGCTTTGCCTCGCGTGGCATCGCTGACCTGGTCGATCGTTGCCGCGGCCGCTGACAGCTGACCAGCGGTGACGCCCGCAGAATTCCCGGTCAGGATCAGCGTCTTCTGGAACTCGCGCTGCTCGCCGGCGCCCTTCTCGTAGGCGAAGATGACAGCGGCCACGGCGCCGGCCACCAAGGTGAACGGATTCAGCAGGCCCAGCACGTAGCCACCCAGGGCGCGCGCCATGTTTCCAAGGCCACCGAACATGTCTTTGAGCTGGCCGCCCTGCTGAATCAGCACGGTCAAAGGCGCTTGGCCGCTGGCCAGTCCCGTGAAGATGTCGGTGAGCTGCGCCGGCACGCCGCGCATGGCCGCGTTGAGCTGCTTGGTGGAAATGCCGGCAGCGCCGATGGCCTTGTCAGCCTCCTGCAGTTTGGCGATCAGCGGAGCCGCGGCGGCGGTCACGCCGAGCTGGGCGGCCTGGTACTGCAGCATCTGCGCGCGAGTCATGCCGAGCGTGTCTGCCTCCACCTTCAGTCGGGCGACAAAGGCTGCCGCTGCGTCCGCGGCCCGCTTCTCCGATTCCGCAAGCTCTTTCGCCGCGGCGGCCTGCCGGTGATAGGCCTCGATGGATGCCGCCAGCGCGCCTACCTTCGCCTGCTCCGCCCGCGTGAAGCCACGGCTCGCGGCCTCCTGACGCTCGATCTCCTCCCGCGTCTTGCCCAGCATGTTCAGCTCGCGCTGCAGGGCATCGATGTAGCGCTGGGCGCCGTCGACCGCCGCGCTGGTGGCGGTGTTGACACGTCGGTAGGAGTTCGAGACCTGCTCGCCGGCCGCCGCCACGCCCTGGGCGGCGCGCTCGGCGGCGCCGCCGCTGGCGGCAAAGCGATCGAGGCTCGTCCCGGCCTTGCCCACGTCAGTGGAGTCGATCTCCAGCACCAAGGACGAGATTTCAACGGCCATGTGCAGGTCCTTTGGTGGTGGGGCTGGGGTGGGGGTCTGGCGCCGGCGGCGCCTGGCTCTTCAGGAATGCCAGGTCCAGCGCACGGATTGCGTCCAACTCGAACGCCCGCAGCTGGATGCCCCTGAGCTCAGCGAACGCCTTGATCTCGGCGTTGCTGATCGCCGAAGTACTGAACTCGGTGCGAGCCCGGGACATGTGCATGTCCAGGAACCACCGCCAGAGGTAGAGAAGCTCCTGCGGCGGCGGCGCGCCGTGGAGTTCTGGAATGGGCCGGCGCAAGGCGCGCTCGGCCGCTTCCAGGTGGGCGCGCTTTGTGAGGCCGTCCTTCTGCGTCGCGTTTAGGTCAAACTCGCGGGCAGCGAAGGCGCAGAGGTCTTCGACGAGGGTTGCAAAAAATTGGCATCCGTTTCGATGGCGTCAGCCACCTTTCGGAACCACGTCGGGCGCGCTTTGAAGACCTTGGACAGGGCCTCCAGCGTCAGCGGCGTGGGCACACCGCCGTTGGTGAAGCCATACCAAGAAACGACGCAGGCAGAAACGATCGCCTGCTCGCGTGCGGCGCCGTCGTTGAGGAACTGGCCGGCGCCCTCGTCCGTCTTGGCGTCGACGGGCTTGCCGCCGCGCAGCACCGCCTTCTTGACTGAGGTCAGGTCCTGTTGACGCTTGGCGTCCTGGTAGCGGGCGCTGTCGCGGCCGACGACCATGAAACCGGCGATCGCGTCGCCGGTTTCCGGGTTGAAAGCCACGGGCACATTGAAGGTCGCTTCATTGGTGCCATCGAGTTGGGACAGGTCGATGGATTGGTCTTGGTTCATGAGATTTCCTTTGCGGGATGAAATGCCCGTGCCGCACCCCTTCCTCTTCCCGCAAAAGAAGAGGTCGGGGCGCGGTCGGTGCTGGTGATGGCCTTGCGGCCGGGAGGGGTGCGCCGGCGCGCGGCCGGCGGCGGGTCAGGCTTGGCTGTCCTGAACCCAGAGGGTGGTTTTCTCGGTAGCGACGCCGCTGCCGCCGGCGCCGTTCAACAGCGCCTGGAACGGCACGGTCTGGATCAGACCCTTCTCGCCGTCGTCCTTGCTGGACCCGTTGAACTTCACGCGAGGCATCGAGAAGGCGATGAAGTCCGCGTTGTTGTCGTTGCTCGCGGCGAACACGAAGAACAGTTCGACCTCGTCCTCGTCGAGGAAGGCGTCACGGAAGGTGCCGTCCTCGAAATACACGGTGAACTGGCCGGTCACGCCCAGGCGGCCCTTGAACAGGAAGGGCTTCACGTTCGAGCTGACCACCGCGTCGCCGGTGATGTTTCCGTTGACCGAGAAGTTCATGCCGGTCATCACGTACTGGCGGGCGCCCATCACGAAGCCCACGCCATTGACGGAGGCCAGGACACCGGTTGTGGTCTCGGCGCTCGGCGATGTGAAATAAGCCGAGGTGTCGTCCGTCGCCATGTCCTTGCCCATCACCCCGAAGTTGATGGTGGCCATGCCGGTGGGCGGGAGCTGCAGCTCGGCGGTGCTGATCTTGCAGCCCGTGAACACCTCCGACTCGCTGATGTCGGAATACCAGTGCTCGAAGGTGAAGCTCTTGTCCGTCTGACCGCTGGTGGGCGTGTAGGTGATCTTCCCAGGGACGCTGAGCGTCGCGGAGGCGATCGGGCCTTCGGCTGTCAACGTGCTGCTGTTCAGGGTCACGCAGGTGATCACCGTCGCCGTCACGCCGGTCACGACCAGGTTGTTGTTCAAATTACCCGCGGCGAAGGTCCCGGCGGTCAGGCGCACCACCATGCCCTTTTTGATGCCGGCCGTCAGGAAGTCGCCGGCGGCGCGGGTGAGCGTGTAGGGGCCAGTGCCCGCGATGGTGATCGACATGCCGGTGAGCGCCGAGACCGCGGTGTAGGCGCGGCGCAGGATTGCCGCCATCAGGTCCTTGTAGGTACCGGCGGAGAGTTCGCCGTTGATGGATCCCGACACGGAGCGAGGCCCGTGCCGGAAGTCAGAAACCTGCTGATGGCTGGCGATTTCGTTGGACTGGTAGCCCTCTTTCGTCAGGTTGAGGTCGGACGTCACCCGGCGCAGCAGCTGCCCGCCGGACGTGCCGGCGGCGGCGCCGAAGGTGGTTTCTTCTTTGTAGCGGAGCTGCTTGTCGACTCCTGAGGCTGCGGTCATGGGAATTCCTTTCGGGAATAAAAAAGGCCGCCCGAAGGCGGCCAGTTGGTGATGCGTGTTGGATCAGCCGTGGATGTCGGCCGTGAAGGGAACGCTGACGACGTGCAGGAAGAACCCGTCGCGGCTGCCCTGCGGGGTTGCATAGGGGTGCGTGTAGACCTGGACGCGGACCAGGCCTTCCTGCAGCGTGGTGCCGCGCTTGAACAGGGTCTTGATGGCCTCCGCCCGGGCGCCGACTTCGCCGAAGCCGATGTGCTCTGGGTAGTAGAGAGAGACCTGCAGCAGCCCGCGCTCGCGCCTGAAGCCGTCGCCGAGGGTCGGAGCTTCGGTTTCGCCCTGCAGCACAAAGACGCGCTGGTAGCGGGTGCCCTTGACGGGCGCGTAGGTGCCGCCGTTCTCCTTGACGGTGTCGATGGTGGGCGCCAGGGTGTCCAAGCGGGCCAGCAGCAGTTTGCGGATGACGATGTCGCTCATGAGAGCTCCTTCAGACGCTTCTCGATGGCGGCGGGCATTTCGGCGAGCGCAATGCGGACCATCCCCGCGGGGGCCTTGGTGTGGGACCAGCCTTCGTATTCAATGCGGTACGCATAGGGCAGGTTGTTGGACAGATACACGCGGCCGCCCACTGGACTTGCGGCGATCTCCGGCGTCAACCGCGCGAGAACAGCAAGCCCTTGTTCGCTTGGATCCTTGTCGTCGGTTACTTTGGTGGAATAGGAACCTGCCTGGAACTGCCAATTGGCCCTCAAGGTGCCGCCGTTGACGTCACCCACGGGCGTGCGCAGCACCACCTTTTGCGCCAGCAAGATGGTTGCCTCTCGCACAGCCCGGTCCATGTTTCCCTTGCACTTTTCCGCCAGGCGATCAAGAGGGATAGACCAGCCGGCCATGTCAGCCCCGCAGCCCCACTTCGTAGAGCACTGCGGCGCCCGCCGGCGCCAGGATCGAAACCTTGATCACCCCGAGGGGCGCCCCGCTCCAGGTGAGGGTGTCGCCGACCTTCGGAGGGTTGACGCCCGGCGTGGCCAGGAATCCATATTGGTCGCCCTGCTGCACCTGGGTGCCGTCGACGTAGCGGTAGCCGGCCCCCGGGAAGACTACGGCGTCGACGTCGGCGCTGGACTGGCTGGGCGTGATGACCAGGGTGTCGGGGTCCTCGGCGCCCGGGCCGAACCGGCTGAGCTGCGCGCGGGCGCCGTACTGGCGGATCAGCCGGGCGGCCGTCTGGGCCGCTGATGCGTAGAAGGTCATGCCCGGACCACGCGCGCCGAGTTGCTGCCGCGGCTGCCCAGCAGCGGCGCCAGCAGGTTGTCGATCTCGCGGTAGCGGACGACGGCCGAGCTGCCGGGGGCATATTCCACCTCGATCGGCCCGATCTTCTCCTTCACCTTGGTTTGCTCGAGGTCGGGCGCCAGGTCGCCGGCCGCGGCCTTGTATGCCATCTTCGCGCAGGCCTGCTGAACCTCACGCGGCACGACGTCATGCGCCAGGTAGGACGGGCCATAACCCCAGCTGCCGGGCCCGTCGAGCCGCGGGACGTTGACGCGCGGCCAGTCCAGCGCCTGCGTGTCCGAGAAGCGGCTCCCGGCCCAGGCCAGGCGATAGGCCTGCTGCATGTAGAGCGTGGCGCGGCGCAGGGCCTGCTCCTTCTCCGCCGTGCTCATCGTGGCCCACAGGGTCATGCCCAGGCCAGCCAGGTAGGTGTCGGCGAAATCGACCGAGCACAGCGATTCGGCGTCCGGCAGGCCGGCGCCGGTTTCGGTGATCAGCATTGCGGACGCTCCGGATAGTTTCGCCGAGGCTGAGAAAGAATCCGATCCGGATCCCAGCCGCGGCGGATACGCTTTTGAACGGTGTTCAACGGCAAGCCAGTCATATCCGATAGCTGGCGGGGGCTGAGGCCAAACACCCTTGGTGTGTTTCGGCGGTTTTGCGCCTGCTCACGTGGAGTTGCCCAACGGCAATTCGCCGGCTCATAGTTGCCATCGACATTAATACGCTCGATAGAGTGGCCGCGAGGCCGAGGACCCATGTCGGCCATGAATGCCTCAAAGCTTTCTCTCCACCGCTGGCATACCGCAATTCCTCGACCTCCATAGTCCGCGAACTGCGCGCATGATGGGGTTCCACACCGGTAAATGATGTTCGCCCAGATGCGATAAATCGACGTCTTGGATGAGGCATGAGATGGCAAAAACTTTCCATCTTTCGAGCGCGTGACTGCCATGTTGACGTCCTCAAATGCGGCCGGCGAGCGGGTAGTACTCGCTCCGGCCGGCCAGCGGATACAGGGTGTCGCCTGTGTCTTCCAACAGGACGGGCGCGCCCAACAGCGGAACGCCGGCCAGGATTGGCGACGCAGCCAGATCGTTGTTGCCCACGGCGCCGTTGAGCACCGGCAGGCCCAGGATCGGCTGTCCTGTCAGCACCGCCGCAGCGGCGAGGCCGTGCCTCTGGGCCAGCGCGGGCGCGCCGACCACTGGCTGGCCGGCTGTGATGCCGCTCGCCGTCAGCGTGTGCAGCTGTCCGACCGCTGGGGCGCCCAGAACCGGCACGCCGGTGACGATCGCCGCAGCACCCAGCGCATGCCGTTGCCCCAATGCCGGAGTGCCGACGGCCGGCGCACCGGTGGCAATGCTGTTGGCGGTGAGCGCAACGACATCCGCCTCTTGGCTGCCGGCGCTGTAGACCAGCCCGCCGGAGATGACGCCGCTGTCGTAGACCAGCCCCATCAAGTCACCTGCACGGGGCCAGCGAACCGCTTATGCGGTGGGCTCTGGGTCGTTGTTCCATCGCTGTCCGTCACGACCAGCCAGCCAACGCCGCCCGAGGCCAAGTTGGTGCGCACCGTGATGGCCAGCACGCCGGATCCGTCTGTCGATTCAGCCGTACCCTTGTCCACCGGATATTCAGCTTCTGCGGGCGTCGCCTGGTCGTAAAAGGCCCATTTCAGCCCCGTGAGACCACTTGCCGGCGTGGTGCCGTTGCTGGTCAAGGTGATGCTGATGGTCTTCGTTGAAGCAGGCCGGCCGAGCGCTACCGGCGTGGCGAAGCAGCGATCAAAGAAGCTCAGCGTGTCGGATGGCTGAAAGTGACTGGCGTCGCCGTGGTTTCCTGTGCACACCACGACATCAGCCTCTCGACAGCAGCCAGCGACCAATGCCGCGAGCACATCGGTATTGTTGGCCTTCGGCACCACGGTGTCGCCGGCCGACGCATAAAAGCGCATCGGCACATGGCGCCAGCTGAAACCATCTCGGGTCGCAGGGTCGAGCCCATAGGTTTTATTCGCGTAGGTGGCATTCCCGCTGCCGGTGATGCCGTACGCAGTATTGATCGCGCTGGTGTAAGTTCCCAGAGAGTACAGGTTGGCTAAGCTGCACACCGGATAAGTGCCAAGCCATCCCAGGGCCTTCACTTTGCCCTGCATAAGCGCCGACAGGCCGGCCAGGCCACCCATGGATTGCGACCAGATCGCAACGCCAGCGACGTTGTAGTTGTCGCGCACGTATTTGTCGAGCGCTGCATAGTCGTCCACCGCGGCCTGGCTTCCCCAGTTTTCGCCGTGGGCGTTGGTGCCGGCAAGGATGTAGCCGGCATTCAACAAAGCCGTGACGGTGGTCGCTTTCAGCGAATCCGACAGCAACCCCGTCTGGTTTTCCCCGGCACCGTGCGCGTACAGGATCACGCGTGTGGGAACGGCGGCGTTGTACGGCGTGCCTGAATTTGAGTTGGGCACCAGAACCATGATGTTCTGCCCCCCGATCGTGTCGGTGGCATTGACCTGGTCATAAATTGCCGGAGCGGTGGCCGTGTAGGTGATGTTCGACGGGTTGGTAAGGCCGCCGTTGTTCGTCACCGAAATCGTCTTCGCGCCGGCAGACGCTGGCGTGTAGGTGAAAGTAGCGGTCGGCGTGCCGCTGCTGATGCTGACCGACATCGGCGTGAACGTTCCACCTCCACCGCCGGAGCTTGGCGTCACCACTACGGTGCCAGATATGGAACCATTCGCGCCAACGGTGAAGTTCGTTGACGCAACGCCGCTGACGCCCGATGACGGCCCGGACATCGTCACCGCCGTGGCGGCGCCACTTGCCGACGTGTACGTCAGCGCGCTGGGATTCGAGAGCCCGCCGCCGTTGGTAACGGAGATGCTGTGGGCGCCGTTGCTCGCAGCGGTGTATGTGAATGTCGCCGTTGGGCTGCCCGAGCTGATATTCACAGAGGTTGGGGCGAACGTGCCCCCGCCGCCGCTGTCACTGGGCGTGACCGTCACTGTGCCAGTGATGGCCCCATTGGCGCCCACCGTGAAGTTCGTAGACGGCGAGCCAGTGGTGCCGGTTGAAGGCCCCGACAACGTAACCGCGCTTGCGCCCGTGGCCGTGTCGTCGAAGATGAAGTCATCGGCCGCCATCGTGATGGTCTTGCCGTCCTTGCCGTTGTAGAGGCCCGGATATCCGGCGGCCGTGATCGAACCGTCGGACTTGGAGAAAACCCACGATGAGGGTGTCGAGCCGACGGCGAAGCCAACCTCGATGGTCGATCCAACGATCCGCGTCCGAATGCAGACCGTCACGCCAGCTCCACCAGTGACACCGAAGGCCGCCTGCAGCCCGGTGTCGTGGATCATCGTGTAGCTACCGCTGACCTTTTTGAAGATCAGGCATTGCCCTGACGCGGCGGTGACGTTGGTGAACAACACCACGTAGTGGTTCGAATTGCTGCCGTCGGACCGCAGGATGTGCCCGATTAGCGGGAAATTCGAACTTGCCGCCACCGCGATTTGCCTAGTGTCGACCTGCATGTCGGCAATGGCCGCGCTACCGGTGTAGAGCGTGACGTCACCGTCACCATTGCTGGACGAACCAAGCGTCTTCGAGCCGCTGACCGGCGCGGTTGTACCAACGACCCAGGTTCCGACCGCGTTCGCCCAACCAGACGGCAGCGCCCCCGTTGTATCGGCGTCGAAGTTGTTGCTGTAGACGACGCTCATTGCGTTATGACCTCTTCTTGGCGCGCGGCGACAGGCCGAACCAGAGCAGCGTCCCGAACACGGCCGCGGCGCCGATGAAGGCGGCCAAGCCCATGAGGAACCAGAGGTGCATTTCGGCGAGACAGGTCATTTCGGCTCCCCGAGATCCATGCGCGGCACGTCGTTGAAGCCGCTGCTGTCCGCGAAGTCGTCTTTTCGGACGCGTCCCCGTTGGACCAGCTCGGCGATGCGTCGCAAGATGCCCCGCAGGCCCTTGGCCTCGGCCTTGCGGCGGTCCTTCTCGGCCAGGCAAGCGTCGAGCCGCCGGAGCAACTCCGCGCGCTCAGGATCGCCCAGCTGTTCGTTGTCGGCGCTCATGCCGGGTCGGGGATGCCGATGGTGAAGCTGCCCAGCGAGAACGTGTTGCCCGCGGTCACCGCCTGCGAGGATTGCAGCGCGCCGGCGGCCAGCAGCCGGCTGTTCACGGTGTCGACCAGCGCGTAATGCGACGCCGTGCCAATACCCGTGACGTTGCCGTCGGTGATGGCCGCGACCGTCACCTCGCGGCCGCCGCCGGAGCGGTCAGCCGGCGCCGACACGGACGGGCCCGACTTGCTGCCCAGGCTGGCCGATGTCGTCGCCGCGCTGAAGGTGCTGGGCAGCGAGCTGCAGATGTGCAGCGCGTTCGCCTCGGTGTCCAGGACCGAAAGCCCGTTATCGAATACGCGGTCGTTGAGAGTTGCCATGAAATGCTTTCGATGGATTAGACCGGGGTGACCTTCTGAAGCGTCCAGCCGGACAGGTCGACGGTGACGTCGCCGCCCGGGGCAACTTCGATCGTGGCGACCACGTTGATGCCAGCGGTGACTGCCGTCAGAACGCTCGGCGGCACGCAGGCGCGGTGGATGAATCGCTCTGTTGGGAAAGTCGGAAACGGGTCGCCGCTACCGTCTTCAGAGGTGGACTTCACGAACGAGCTGTATGTGGTCGCCGCTCCCGCTGGGTTCTGCTGGAGCGCAAAGTCCATGCGGCGCAGGCCGACCTGACTGGCCTGCACCTCGATGTAGCAGCTGGCGCTGGCGACGTCGTTCTGGGCGTAGTTGCCCGCGTGGGTTGTGAAGTTGGCCAGCTGAAAGCGCACCACCGTCTGGGAGGCATTGCCGTTCTGGATGCGAAGCCGCTGGCTGTTCTCGCGGCCGGCGTTGACCGTGGCAGTGACCACGACCCCGCTGGGGTTCGTCGGGATCTCGACGTTGCAGTCGTCGGCCACACTGCCGTTGATAGTGCCGGCGCCGGGCGTTTTGGTGCCGCTGCTGCCACCGATGCCGGGCAGGTCGCTGACGAAGGTCGCACGGTGTGTCTGGCGCAGCGCGACCTGGCTGGCGGCAAGGTTGCGGGCAGTGGCACGGCCGGCCGTGTAGGCGCCCAGCGTCGTGAAGTGGATGCCGTCAGTTGCCAGCGTCATGCCGGGCTTCGCGGTCCCCGACGTGGCGTCGATCGCCATGTCCGTGTAGATGTCGTTGTAGATGACGTTGGGGTACTCCAGCGCCAACTGCCGGTACAGCTCGTTCACGATCGGAATGTCGGCGCGGCGCGGCGCGGCGCCGCTTATGGAGTCCAAGGCCAATGGTGTGATGGCGTCGAGGCCGATCAGGCTCTTGACTGGAGACGCCTTATCCAGCAGGCGACGCATCAACGACTGGATCTTCGCTGGCGTGGGCAGCGTGGCGTCGATCCCTGGGTTCAGGTTGTTGACGCCGCTGTGGATCCACAGGATGTCGCTGTCGTCGGTCAGGGCGTCATTCAGCTGGGAGGAGATCGCCGCCTGGATGGTTGACCCGCCAACACCGCGGTTTTGAACCACTCGCGCCTGAACACCCGGCAGGGCACCGAAAGCCCATGCAATGTGCGAGACACAAGTGGGCGCTCCGGCTGCGCTGACGCCGTAGGCCATTTTGCTGTCGCCGATGCCGGTGATGTTGGCCTTGGCACTGACACCCAGGCCCACTGCGCGCGCGGCGCGGCCGGAGACAACTAAAGCGCCCGCGCTACCGTCGGCTGCTTGGTCCGCCGTGACGAGCTGCTTGTTGGCACCATCAGCGTACACATAACTCACCGGCCCGCCCTCTGCCACCACGTCAACGCGTGCCATGCTGACAAACGGGCCAAACGTACGGCTCTGAGACGCGGCGATGGCAACCCGGCCAGTTGCCTGCAGCCCCTGGGCGGCCGGGTAGAGCCATACCGTAGCGGTAGCCGTGCTCCCGCAAGTGACGACCAGTGCCTTGCCGGCGTCGATGGTCAACGTTGAGTGCTGGCCGTTGCAGATGTGCGGCATGGTGTTCAGCCCTGTGCGTCCAGAAGCGCCTGCAGGTCGGCCTTCTTGGCGCCGTCAGGAATGTCGATCCCGCGCTCTGCCAATGCTGCGCGCAGCTCGGCCACAGAGGCCTTCTTGCCGCCCTCGGGCTCGCCCTCGGCGCCCTGCGCCGGCACGTTCTCGTCGTACAGCTCGTGACCCTTCTCTGGGTCGAACTCGTCCTTGTAGATGAGGACGAAGGGCCCCTGACTGGCCGGGTGGGTGGACTTGATCTTGATGATTTCTTGCATGGCTTGCTCCGCTCGTTGGTGGAATCGAATGGAGCCCGGCGGCTTGCGCAACCGGGCTCAGCCCGATCAGGCTTGGCCGAGCAGGACGGCAGCGAACTCCGGCTTCATGAGCTCGCAGCCCCAGGCCAGCGACACCTCGTAGCGGATGCGGCGGTATTGCGGGTACATGGCAAATTCGAACGCCAGACCCGAGCGCGGGTCCTGCAGGACGGTGCGGTCGGAGGCCATATCACCCTCTTGCGGCAGCGCCGGCGCGCGGGCCGCCAACTGGATGGCGGAACGGTGGAAGCCCAGGTTCCGTGCCGACTTGGCCACCACGGTGATATTGGTGGCGGAGGCGGCGATCGCCTTGCGCAGGCCAGGCGCGGCCAGGGTGATGGTTCCGCCGTTGGAAACGTCCGCGTCGCCGCTCGCCACGATGTACTTGTTCGTGTCGCCGGTGAAGGTGATCACGTCGCCGGCGATGATGGTGCCGGTGCCTGCCGAGGCCAGGGTGATCGTGGTCGCGCCGACGGCGTAGCCCGCGTTGTTGGTGGTCGCCGAAGCGCCGGTGCCAACGGTCGGGTTCGCCACGCCCGCGGATTCCCGCACATCGAAGTTGTGCAGCGGCAGCAGGATGCCCTGGCGCAGCAGCGAGGTGTCGGCAGCTTCGTTGGCCTTGGTCAGCTGCGCCAGCGTGCGGATGTTGGCGCCAGCGGTGCTGTCGACAACAAGCTGCAAGTCGGCCGTCGGGGCGCCGTTGTCGACCAGGATCTTGCGCAGCTGCGCGGGGTCGCTGAGGTTGGAAGCGAATGGCGTGGTGTTGGCCGTGCCGTAGGCTCGCGACGCTTTGTAGGCCAGCAGGCCCAAGTCGACCTCGACCTCATTGACCAGCGTGCGGATCGCCTGGGCGATCTGGTCAGCGCGGATGTTGCCGATGCCAGGGCCGGAGTTCACGCCCAGCACTTCCTCACCGGTCCAGCGGAACGGGACGACGCGCGACTTGGTGATGCTCAGGGAGCGGTTCCCGATCACCTGATCGCCGTCATCGGGCGGCGTGGTGCCAGGCGTAACGTCGGACGCGGCTGCTGCCGGCGCGACATGGCTGCGGATGGCCTGACCCACAGCCGCGCGCGAGGCGGAGGCGTTCAGGGTCACGGCCGGGATGAAGCCCACGAGTTCGCGGGCCACGGTGTCCATCGCCTGGTAGGCGTCAGGGATCAGATTGGTGAGCGTATTTGCCATGGTGAGCTTTCAGAAAAGAAAAAGCCCGCACATGGCGGGCTCGGGGTTTGAAAAGGATGGTTCGGTCAGTCGATCAGCTGGGCGCCGCCCTTGAGGGCTTCGCTCTTCTCGACAGGGCTGAGCGCATCGAACTGCGCCCGCGTGACGGTCTTCTTGCCGCCCGCACCTTGAGAACTTCCACTTGCACCACCACCGGTGCCCCCCGAGCCCTTCAGGATCTGGTCCTTGTAGGGGTACTGGTCAACGAGGGTTTCCAGGGCTTCCTCGAAGTTGGCCTGCTCGCCCGGGCGGGCGCGGCTGAAGATCTTGTTGCCGGCTTGGTCGTAGGCAACGATCTTTCCGTCCTCGATCTTGAAAGCCGACCCGAAGCGGGCCTGCACCAGATCGGCAGGGATCGAAAACTTGTCGGCGATGACCTTCGATCGAGCGAAAGAGCCACCGATCTTTTCGGCGTAGAGCTCGGCTTCCAGCTTTTCAGCCTTGGCCGCCACCGGCGCGTAGCGCTCCTCCACCGCCTTGATCGCTTCGGCGATGGCATTGTCCTTCTCGCCTGCATCCACGAGGCGCTTTTGGTCAAGGTTCGCAACGATCTCCAGGGCCTTGATGGCCTTGGCCGGGTCGGTGATGGCTTCAAACGGCTTGAGCTTTCCTTCGGCTGCCTCGGCGCGCTCGCGGTGCCCCTTTGCCTCGGCGTTGAGCCGGGTAATGGTGTCGCGAGTCGCTGGGGCGTCAAAGGCAATTTCCTTGCCGTCGTCTCCGATGTAGACGGGCTTTCCGTCCTGCACTACTGCATGCCCTTCGGGGGTGAGTTTCAGTTTCATTTGGGTGAATTTCCTCTGCCATCCGGCATTGGGCGGAGAGACCATCCGGTCTCGGGGCACCCGCTCGGCGTCCGCCTGCGGGCATGAAAAAGGCCCGCGCGGCGAACCGGGCGGGCCTTGGAGAGCAGTGGTGGTGGCGGGCTACAGCGCGGTGCGGTGGCCCTGCAGCAGGCAGCCGACGCAGATCAGCGCCTTCGTGCCGCCAGTGAACTTGCCGTCCTTGAAGAAAAGTCCGGTCTTTGTTTCAAGGAACTCGCGCCCGCCGCACCGGTTGCACTGCACCAGCTCGGCGGGCTTGTTTTCGGTCTTGAGCTTCAGCCGCGCGGCTTGGCGCGGGCCGGGCTGTGACGGCGGGACGAGTCGAAGTTTTGGCACGCGGCCATCATACGTTCGCAGTCTCGAACGCCTTCTTGTCCTGAGCTTTCAATTCTTCGAGCGAGTACCAGCGGCCACGGTCATCTGTGAAGCGGTCGATCGTCAGCCCGCCGCGCCGGAACAGCGCGCCGCGGGTCTTGCCGAGGATGTCGTCTTGCTTGGCTGCCGGCTGGCGCTTGAGCCACGCCCCATAAGTCAGGTTTGCGTCCACCGGACCATCCTCCGAGGACTGGTCGCCCGTGAAATCGTCTTGGCCATCCAGCAGCGGCAGCGAGACAGAGCGGCAGCGCCAGTGAATCGCGCCCGGGCCGCCGCCCCACGGCAGTTTGTGCCCGATGGGCTTGTGCCCCTTGACCGTGTACCGCTTGCCAGACCGCGCGATGCAGGTCGGCGACGTGCGGCTGTCCAGCGTAGACAACCACATCAGGCTGCCCAGGATGTCGGCGTTGACCTCGAAGTACTGGTTGCGCGCCACGTTGGCCGTGTGGCTGATGGCGGTGCGCACGATGGCCTCGACGTGGCGGCGGTCCAGCTCGATGACGCCGTCTTCGTAGCCCCGCGCCTTCGTGCCGCGCAGCTGGCGCACCAGCTGGTCGACCGTCTTTCCCTCCACCATGCCCATGCGGATCGTGTCGCGGATCCGCTTCGTCTTGGAGGCCTCGGCCTCGGCGAACACCTCGCGCAGCAGCACGCCCTGGAACGGCCGCGCCATCGCGGCGGCGTAGGCCTGGGCCGGACTCACGGCATTTAGTGTCAGGCTGACGTCCAGCGATTCGAACAGCTGGTGCTGGTAGCCCACCTCATAGCCGGCGAACGCCTGCAGGTCCTGCGCCATCATCTCGCCGGCCTGGCGGTAGGCGCCGGCGCTGATGGCACGCACGCTGGCGAGCAGCCCTTCCAGCCGCTCAGCCTGGAAAGTCGAGAAATCCACGCTGCCCAGCACCACCAGCAGCTGCGCGAACAGGTCGGCGTCCGCGCGGTTCAGCAGCGCCAGGATCTTGCGAACCTGGCCGGTGCTGTAGCGCTGCAGGGCGATCTGGTGGCTGATGACCTGGTCGGTCAGCTCCAGCTGTTGGGGGGTCATGTGGCCCCGCCTTCAGGCTCCTGTTTCGGCGGGCCGCCGGCCGGTGGCGCCCCTTCGTCCTCCATCGTGCCCAGCGCCGGGCCCTCCTCGTCGATCTTCTCCTTCTCCTCGTCGGCGTCCACGCCCTGGCGCGCGATCTCGCCGCGCTGCAGGTTGTCGTAGAGCGTCTCGAAGGCGATGGCGCCCTGCTGCCAGGCCGCGACCAGCGCGGTCAGCTCCTGCGCGGTCATGCCCGCCGGGATGTAGTCGGTGTTCAGCTCAACCTTGACCTCGCCGGCGGCCCGTGCCCACAGCACGCACCAGCCCAGCGCCTTGCTGAGCGCGGCGCCGGCGGCAATGGCCAGCGAGGCCAGCACGCTGTTCTCGCCCGAGCGGTGGATGGCCGCGGTCTCGGCGGCCTCGGCGGCGCGCTTCTCGGCGCCCAGCATGCGCGCGCCCAGCGCGGCCATCATGGCTTCCTTCTCCTCCAGGCGCTTGGACAGGCTGGCGAGGCCTGCGCCCGTGAACTCCAGGAAGCCCAATTGGGCGTTGGGGTTCGCGAAGCCCTTCACCGCCGTGCTGCCCAGCGCGAATCGCTCTCCTTCTCCGAAGGTGTGCCCGGTTATGTATGGGGTCGGCAGGCCAGTGAAGTGCAGGCCGTGCTCGTAGTCGGCGCTGGTGCGGTAATGCGACAAGTTGACGTTGGTCAGGTCCAGGATGGGCGGCTTGTCGACGTCCGCGCTGACACCGGTGGGGTTGCAGAACAGGAACGGGATGAAGTCAAGCGGTGCGCCCGCGATCTTGGGCTGCAGCGTATTAAACAGCACCCACTCACCGGTGCGGCCATCGGCGCCCTTCTTGCGGCGATGCAGCTCGACGATGTATTGGCCGCCGACCAGGCGCAGGACGCGCATCTGGTCAACGCAGTCCATCGTATAGTCGTCTTTCGCCTCGGCGACCTTCTCCTCGATCACCACCAAGGTCAGCTGCCAGCGGCCGCCGACGCGCTCCTGGCGCCAGTTGGCGACCGACTCGGCGCGGAACAACGTCAGGTAGGGCCGGGCACCGACGGCGACCTCCTGCGCCCGGGTCCGCACCTCTTCGCCGACCGTTGGGAAATCCGCGAGCAGCCCGAAGCGGCCGGTCTTGACGAGCTCGTCGACCGCCTTCTCGCAGAACGCCACCAGCGGCGTGCCCGCCGTGTCGACGTCGTCCAGCAGGTATTCGAGATCGGCCGGCACCTCGATCTTGGGTGGGCGGCGGAAAACCAGCCCGGTCAGGCCGTCGACGGTGCGGCCGGTGGCGTTGTAGTAAAGCGCGCGGCCGCGGTAGGCGTCATATTCCTCCTGGGTCTGCTCGGACAGCCGCGGCAGGTACTGCGGCCCGCCGTGGTGGACGCACTCCTGCCCCGCCGCGGCGTCACGGCACTTTGCCCATAGGGGCAGCGCCGCCGCATAGTCGGGATGGTGGCTGTCAACGGGCATGCGTCAATGTCCTGTGGTGCGGGCGCTGGTCATGCGCGCCAGGATCGGGAAGCGCTGGACCAGGAAGTAGCCGATGGCGTCGTTTGGGTGGTCGTGGCCCGTGGATTTGTCCGGCTCGCCGTTGGGTGCCCAGGCCTGCTGTTCCTGGGCCTCGGTGAGCGCCGGGCAGGCATCGGTGTTCACCTTCCAGCGTCGCAGGCCCTCGGCGTTCAGCGTCATGGCGTCCACGGCATTCACGCGGTCCTTCACGGCGGGATTCGACGGATTCACGCTGATAGCCAGGCCCGCCGCGCGCAGGATGGTCAGATCCGATTCGCTCGCGTTCTTCGAGCTCGTGTTGCCGCCGCTGGCGTCCGGGTAGACCACCACCGGGTGGTTTTTGGAGACGTAGCGCTCTTTGATAAGCCGCGCCATCTCCGGGGTGTCGCGCACCTTGGTGATCTCTTCCAGGGTCAGCGGCAGGTTGTCCCGGATCACGCTGACCGTCGCCGTCATGTTCATGACGTTGAAGTCCATGCCGATGTGCAGCGGCTCCCTCTCTTTGATGCGCTCGCCGGTGTGGTTGAGCCGGCGGTCGAAATTGGGGTAGACGTTGCCGCTGGTCAGGTTGGTGAACTGCCCGCGGATGTATGCGGCGATCAGCTGCGGCGGGTAGCTGGCGAGCAGCGACGGGATGTAGTCGCGCGGCAGGTTCTTGCCGTTCTCGTAGGTGCTGGCCTGCACCATCTTGTAGAGGGCTGCCAGCTCCGGCTTGGCCCGCACCAGCTTCACAAACTGCTCGTAGACGAACCGGAAGCCCTCCGGCGTTGTAGTCACGTCCACGCCATTCACCAGGCCGTCGACGTTGTAGCGCAGCCGGGCGATGATCTTGCGCCAGGCCAGTTCGGCCTTGGCTTTGGCCATCACGTCCAGCTCGTCGATCAGCGCCTTGCCGATCTTGAAACCCACGATCGAGGACGGCTTGTCCATCGAGCGGCACAGGATCGTCGTGCGGTACTGGCTGCCGCTGTAGAGGCTTACCTCGTGGTTCGTCTCGTGGATGCTGGTTCGCAACCCCCACTGAAATGCAACCTCGTCGATCGTCGGGTAGAAGATGTCCCGGATGTCTCCATACGTCGGCGCGAAGTAGCCCTCCGGCACCTTTGGCCACTCCCAGGCGTGCTTACATAGCCCACTGCACCCCACCCACGTCTTACCGCTGCCGAAGCCGGCCACGAAAGCACGGAACTTCGCGTCGAGCGCCAGAAAACTGGCCTGGGGCCTATTGAGAGTCGGGCTCGGGAACGCTGGCATCTTCGACCTGCATCACGACCTTCACCGGTCGCGGTTGGTCGCCTTCCTCACGCGCCGCCTTGATCGCGTCCTTGTTGGCGTTCAGCAGCGCGGTCGGGATGATTGCCGAGTCGTTCGCCAACTTGGTGAGCACCGCATGTGCCTTGAGGATGTCCGGCGCTGCCAGCGGGTCCGCATCGTCGACCTTGTCCAGCTGCCCGTTGGCGATGGCCGACAGCCGGTGCGCCGACGCCGAGGCGTACTTGGCTGCCTTGGCCATGTGGTTGCTGATCGCCTGGAGGTCCGCGGCCAGTTCCGTCGCCATGCGCTGTTCAGGTTCGCTCAACTGCTCCAAAGCCTGGTTTGCGCTAACCAGTTGATTTGCAACGTCTTTAACCGTTTCGATTCGTTTCGAAACACGGTTAGAAATCGACGCCTTGGAGACCTTGAACTCGCGCGCCAGGTCGGACGCCTTCTCGCCAGCCAGCAGTCGCCGCTTGATCTCGGTCCACTGCTTTTCGGTGAGCTTGGAAGGTCTTCCCATGATTCAATCCAGCGGCACAGCTCGGCAGGTCATGGCGCGCAGAACCATGCGCTGGACCTTCTCGGGGTCGGGCTTCGCACCGGTCATCCAGGCTACGGTGACGAGGCCGTACATGTAGAAGCGCAGCCGCCAGGCGATTTCGAGCTTGATTTGCACCTGCATGGCTGCCCCCCCCCTTGAATTCATTGCACACGCCCGCCGCAAGGGGTAGGAGGAGTTATCCGCCCCGGCACGTCACCGCGTCATGTGCTGCCGCCCATGCGGGTGTGACGGCTTGCCCTGCGCCCGTATCGCTGAGGGACGCGCGCCACCCTGTGGCCATGGCTTGGCGGCCTAGTGCGGGCCGGCTTGGGTGGATTGGGGATGGAGCGGATGTGGGGAATCGAACCCCATCGCCGAGGCTTGGAAGGCCTGGGCCTGAACCCGTCAGGTCACCCGCGGAAACGAAAAAGCCACCGCGGCGGGTGGCTTCTGGATTGGTGCGCGACAAGGATTCGACAGGTTCTTCAACCAATGTAGACCTGCCTGCATTCGCGCGAAACTTTTGGGCGCACTTGTCCACCGAAGGTGGCCGAGCACTACTCGGGGCGCGATCTCCGTGGCGCTGGGGAGACCGATCACAAATTCATCCGGCGGGACGCACCAAGCCGGATGTGCGCTAACTGAGCGGCAGTGTACAAAGTCTTTACAGCTGCCGCAAGTACTTCCTCATCATGGATTCCACCGACTGCATGCGCATGGCCATCTCGGCGAGCAGGAACCTGGCAAAGCGCCGCTCCTCTTCGGTCTTGCCCACCGAATCCCGGCGTAGGCCGGAGCCTCGGCACGCCCGGCAGATGATCTGGGGCCCGGTGTGTTCGTGGCGGCCGCCGCCATTGAACCCCCTGCCCTCGCAGACGTGGCAAGTGGGGTCCAGGTGCACGTCGATCACCCGGCCGACCAGCACGCGCACGGCGCTGTCGGGCTGCATGAAGCGCTGGCGTGTGGCCTCGATGCATGCCCAGATGCCGATTTCATCCCGCGCCGCCGGCAGCGACTTGAGCCGACCCAGGATCAGGAACCGCTCCACCGGGCTCAGCGCACCGCGGCGAACGTCGGCGCGGACGGTGTCGAACTCCGTTGCCAGGCGGTAGAGCATGGCGCCCAGGGTGTCGGGCGCCCATCCGGCTGCGATCAGGAGGTCGACGTCACCCTTCTCTTCCGCCTTGACCCGCAGGTTGCTGGACTCGATCGCGGCCGAGTACCGCTCGCCCACGGCGGTCATGAGCGACTCCCAGCCCAAGTTTGGAATTCGCGGTCGATCATGTGCAGGTCCTCCAGGTTTCTACGATTCGCCCATCCGGCATTGCATGCAACTGAGGCCCAGGCCGATTGCCATTACGCCAAGATCGGTCGGCCTCCGGGTGCCCCATCAAGGCCCGATACCCCGCTTCATCGTGCCCAGCACCAGCCCGCGAGCCGGCGCACCAGGCGTGATTTCGATCAGCGCCAGCATCGCCTTGGCCGCCGCCTGGTTGGGCCTGGCGCTCCTCACCAAACGCACGCAGCATTCCAAGCACTGCAGCCGATACCGGCCCGACGGCGGGCGTTCGGAATGCGAGAGACATGCCGCGCAGCTTCTCCCAGTCGGGGCAGTGGTCGGCGCGGTGGCCGAACCGGAGGCAGAGGGTACATTGCTTGGGCTCATTCATGGGCCACCTGCTCTTCGTGGACCTGGACGCCGCGCGTGGCCGCGGTGGCGTGGAGGAACTCCAGGAAATCGCTGAATTCCCGCTTGCTCATCTTGGAAGTCCGGCAGCCCAGCATCACCACCCCGCCGTCGAGGCCCATGGCGATGCGCGCGGTCTCGCGCCGGAATGCGGCGGAGAGCACGTCCTTCCATTCCTCGGCGGACATGTCGACCATCCGGCCGTTGACAGGCCATTGGAGCTGTTCGCTGAACGCCTGAAGGATTCCCCAGAGCGCGGCGTTTTGATCCACGCTGCGGCCAGGCTCCGACACAGTGACCTTGTGCCCCGCCGGCGCATTCGCCACCGCCGCCACCGCGCCGCGGCGGGCCTGGTCGTGGGCAAGGATGAAAACCTGCTTCATTTCCGCATCTCCTTCAGTTTCCGCCGGTACTCGTCCCGAATGGCCCGCAGGTCGTCGGCCGACCACTTGCGGACGGACTGGTCGGCCTCCAGCTCGGCGAGCGACTGGGCCCCGATCCGCTGCAGCATCCCGGCCCGGAATGCCGCGCGCGTCGTCCCGCCCGGCCGGTTGCAATGCTTGTTTTGGGCATGGACGTTGCGCTCGTCGAATCGGAGGTGGGGCGCCGCGCCGCGCGAGAGGTAGTGACCCGCATCCACGCCGCCGCCGGGCCGGTTGGTCTCAAGGGGCCTCCCGCAGCAGATGCAGGGCCGCTCCGCGTCCCGGGCGCGGATGAAGGCGTTGAAAGCCTGCTGAGCCTCGGCGACCAGCCGCGGGCGAGTCTTGGCGGCTTCCTTCCGGCGCCCGGTATCTGCCCGTTCGGCCTTAGCCCGCGCGCGGACGAGCCGCAGCGCGCAGACCGGCCCGCACACCGCCTGCATCAGCCGGACCTGCTGGAAGTCCTTGCCGCAGGCATCGCACTCGCGGGTGCGCAGCCGCGGGACCAGGCCGGCCTGGCGGGTGAGTTCGCCGCCGATCACCGAGCGCACCCCATCGCGAAGACGCTGGACCCTGGCGCGGCGACAGGCCGGCGCTGCTCCAGCCGCCGGATGCGTGAGGCATGGGAGATCGACACCCCGAAGCGCGCCGCGATCTCGCTCAGCGGGCCCTCAGCCTCGCGGATGCCGGCCACGATCTCATCGGTCAGCCCGGATGCTTGGCGCTTTGTCGCCGAGATCTTGGCGATCGTCAGCGGCGTCGGCACGTACTTGGCCGCCAGCATTTGGGTGCGGCGCGTGCCGCACTTGCGGTGCTCAGGGTTCGCGCAGAACCTGCTGCCGCACTTGACGTGCCAAACCTGGCCGCGCTTTGGGAGGCTGCCGGTTGACAGGTAGCAGATGGCTGCACCGATAGACGTGGTGCGCCCGTCCAGGTCGGGCAACCGCAGGCAGGGGGCCCTGCCAGGCTGTCCGCCCTTCCAATGCCAGCAACCCGTGATGTCGTCCACCCAGCAGCGATCGCGGAGGTCTTCGATGGCGCGGATTCCAGTGCTCATCCCTCAAACCTCCCTTGACGCCGCGGCACCGCCGCAGCGGGTTGAAATAGCTGCTCCGTGCTCTCGCCCCAGCGCTGGATGGCGCCGTCGAAGTGCAGCGCGATGTCGCCGCTGCGCCCTTGCCGGTTCTTTGCCAAGGTCAGGCCCACCAGCTTCTGGCCCTCGCTGAGGTCGCGCGCCGGCCACAGGAACATGACGACGTCCGCGTCCTGCTCGATGGCGCCAGAGTCGCGCAGGTCGGCCAGCTGGGGCTTCCGGTCGGCCCGCCTCTCCACCTCGCGGTTGAGCTGGGACAGGACCACCACCGCAATGCCCAGCTCCTTGGCCAGCGTCTTCAAGCCGCGGCTGATCTGCTCGATTTCTGAGTTCCGGTTGGCGCCCTTGTCACCGGCTCCGGAGCAAAGCTGCAGGTAGTCCAGCAGCAGCACGGACAGGCCAGGCACCTGCTTCGCCTTCGCGCGGACGTCCATCAACGTCAGGCCGCCCTGGTCGTCGACGAAGAACTGGTCGCGGTGGGCGTGAAGCTCCTCCGCCGCCTCGGAGACCCGCCCCCACTCGTCGTCGCTGAGCCGACCGGTGAGGATCCGGCCGAAGTCGACCCGGCCCACGCTTGCCAGCGCCCGGTCGCCCAGCTCGGCCGCTGGCATCTCCTGACTGAGAAACAGCGCGCGCTTGCCCGCCTTGGCCATGGACCAGCCCAGGGCCTGGGAGAAACTGGATTTGCCCACCGATGGCCGCGCCGCCAGGATGTAAAGCCCGCCCGGGCGAAGGCCGCCGCTCAGCATGTCGTTCAGCCGCCCGATGTGCGTTGGCCAGCCCGGGATAGAGGTGCCAGCCTGCAGCGCCTCGTAGTGCAGCGTGCGCTGCAGCGCGACATCAGCCAGCGACACCGGCGCCTGCTTCATCGACTGGCGCTGCAGGCCGGCGAACAGGCTCGTGATGGCGTCGATCTGGTCGTCGATCTCGCCCTCTCCGGCCGCCAGCGCTGCGGCCTGGTCCGCGGCGGCCATCAGCTCGCGCCGGCGCGCCTTGGCCCGGATGATCTCGGCATGGCGGCCCGCGTTGGCGGGGCTGTAGGCGGATGCGTGCAGCGCCGTGAGGTACTCCAGGCCCACCGCCTCCTGGTCATCGGCCGACAGGTCATCCCAGACCGTCAAGGCGTCAACCGGCAGCTTCCGGCCGGCCAGGCGCGCCACGCTGCGGTAGACGGCGCGGTGCCGGTGGTCGAAGAAATCCGCCTCTCGCAGTGGCTGGGCCCGCTCGAACGCCGCGGCATCGAAGCCCATGCAGGCGCCCAGGACGCTCTGCTCGGCCTCCAGGCTCCACACAGCGGCGGCGGCGAGGTCTTCGCGCTTCATGCGGCCACCTCGTTGTAGTTGCCCTCGAGCACCTTCGCCCAGTTGTTCGGCATGAGTACCCAGTCAAGCTTCGCCACAAACGGCCGCGACCCGTCCCTGGGCCTCACCCGCCCAGAGAGGAAATCGCTCTCGCCGATGTGCGCGAAAAGCCGGCGGAAGTAGGCCAGCCCGTCCTCGCGGGACCGCCAGCCCTTGCGCACCGCGGTTTCCCGCCACCTGGCCCGAAGGTGGTCGGCCCGGGCGCCACGCCAAAGATCAGGCTCGTGCTGCGGCATGGCGGGCAGCACTTCAGCCCAGAGGGCGAGGATTTCCAGGTGCGGGCACTCAGGCAGGCCGGGCCTTTGGGGCGGTTTCTTGGCCGCACCGAGGCCCTGCCCTTCGCTCGCGATTTTCTCGGCGCCAGCGGCCGGGGAATGGCCTTCCCGAAGCTCTGCCGGCGGGTCGGTCTCGACCAGCGATTGCTGGCCAGGAGGTTTTGGCTTGGCAGGGCCGGCGTCCGCAGGCCGGTCGTCGGGACGATGACCGGGAGCAACCGTAAGGTTGCTTTGCCCTTCTACTGGTGCTTGGTGCTTGGTGCTTGGTGTCGAACTCACAGGCGGGTCTTGCGTGTGTCCTTCGGTTGTCACGCGTGACAAGTCATCGACACCGTTGTGAGTCTCTTCGGGCAACGCAAGCTTCGCGCGGCGGTTCGCTGTGCGTTTTGCGTCCTTCTCGCGCTTCTCCAGCATGGCCAGCACGCGGGCAGTGATGGTCGCGTGATAGAGGCGGCCATCTGTCGCCAGTGACCACCCGCGCATCAGCACCGACTTTTTTTTCGCGAATTCCTCGGGCTCCATGTCGATCAGAAGCGCGAGGAGTTCGTCATCATTGGGAAGCGAGCCGCATGGGGTCTGCTGCCAGGCCTCTGACCACAGAAGCAGCAATGCGCCCTTAACGGCGCCGGTCTTGGCGCGCAGCCAGGTGTCGGAGGCTTTGACGTCCTCCATGGCGAGTTCGAACCGCCACCCCTTCGCCCGGGTGTCCGACGGGTATGGCGCCTGAATGAGTTCTGTCACAGCCCAAGCTCCAACTTCAATTTCTTCAATGTCTCGCCGTCGCCGAGCAACTCGACCGAAGGCAACGCCTCAGCCGCCAGCCGGCGCAGCTCCAGCAGCCGCTGCGACGCCTCGGCCAGCGCGATTAGCGCGCAGCCGTCGTCGGTGTCGATCTCGTTGGCCAGGTTCTGCAGTGCAGCGGCCAGGGTGACGGTCGAGGTGCGGGTCATGGCTGGGCGTTCTCCGCCGGCTGCCGCTCCAACTTCCGCCGATCCACAAACAGCACGCGCCCGCCGTCGCCGTCGACGCAGGTGCCGATGGTGTGGACCGGGTTGCCCTCCGCGGCATGCCAGCGAGTGCAGTGCTCGTGCTCGGCGCAGACGACGCCCAGGCACGCCGGCTCGGTGGGGGTGATGGGCTTGATTTCGGTCATGGCATCGCCTCCATCACGCATTCGATGAACGCTTGCGCGGCTGGCGCGCAGATCGCGTTGCCGTAGGCACGCAGGCGTCCCACTCGGGCGGGAGCCCCGCTGGCGAGAGGGAAGCTGGCAGCGCCGGCTTTCGCCCGGCAGGCGTCACCCCAGCATTCCGTTGCATGATGTGCCAGGATCGATGACAGCTCTGACAGAGGGTCTGAAGGTTGTCCTTCTCGTTGTTCTTCCAGTTCTCGTCGCAGTGGTGCACGACAAGCTCCAGGGTCATGCCGCAGGATTCGCAGGACGATCCGAGATGCTTGCGTGCCTGTACATGCATCGCCGAGCACGAATGCCCACCCTTGGATTGCGAGTTGGCGCATGAAAGCGAGCAGTACCGCCGGCGATGAAACGCCTGAAAATCTTCCAACCTCCCGCTCGCAAAGCGCTTGCGTTGAAAGCTGACGCCACAGGTTGCGCAGGGCCTCGCTTGCGTTGGTTTGATGTCGGCGCGACCAAGCATTTATTTCTTCCTCGATTTCTTGAGCGACATCGGGGCGCACTCGTCCCAAGCTGGCGGAAGACCCATCAACCATCTGCTGAAAGCCGGGTTCAACTGGCCGCCACTTTCCATCCCGGCAGAGAAGCCAGTCAGCATCTCGCCAGAAGCTGTTAGTCGGGCCGGCGTCTCCATGCGAGCCAGCTTGCAGTCGTTCCGAAGTCCAAACCCCGCCGAACTGCCCCTGTTCCCACCTCCGTCCGATGCGCGTGGCGTCGGCCAGCCGCAAAGGTCCACCGTCTTGCGGCTGCTGTCCGTGTTTCCCGCCGCGTTGTTGCCGTTCTGCGCCGGAGTCCCCGCCATGGGTGTCGGCCATCCCGCGAGCCGTGCCACTTCGTTCAGCGGGCGCGCGTTCGTTCCCCATTGCTCCAGGGTCGCGCCCTTCCAGTCGCGCGCAGCTGGCGTCGGCCAGGAGGTGAACTGCGCCACCTCGTCCAGGTTCCTGCGCCCCTCCGCAAAGCGCTTCAGCGAAGTCTCTAGCGTGCATGTCCGCCCGCTTCCGTCGCCCTCCCGCGCCTGCGGCGTGGGCCACCCAGTACAGCCGGTCTCGGATGTGCGGAGCGCCGACGCCCGCAGCCGGAAACGGGACCGCCCCGAAGGCGTAGCCCATGGCTTCCATGTCATCTTGAACAAGGTCGAGCCAAGGCCCTGCGTCTTTGCTTGCAACCTGCTCTCCAAGGACGACTGCAGGACGTCGCTCGCGGATGAGGTGGTGCCAGGCCGGCCAAAGGTGCCGCTCGTCAGCAAACCCAGCTCCTTGGCCTGCCGAGCTGAAAGGTTGGCAAGGACAGGAACCGGTCCAAACAGGTCGATCATCTGGCCAGCCGGCGCGGCGAAGCGCGAGGCTCCAGACGCCGATGCCTGCGAAGAAATGGCATTGGGTGAAGCCGCGCAGATCATCGGGGTGGACGTCCTCAATGCTGCGCTCGTCGACTTCGCCTGCAGCGATATGGCCGGCCGCGATGAGGTTGCGCAGCGACTGGGCAGCGAATGGCTCGCGCTCGTTGTAGTAGGCGCCATTCACGCCACCCTCCCCGCCCGCCGCGCATCCCTCTCGGCGACGCAGAAGCGGCACATGCGAAGAGTGCCCAGCCATTTCCGCGAGCCGAGGCCGTCGTGCTGCCGGCCGCACTTGAGGCACTTCATCAGCAAGACTGGGCTGGGCGCGGCCTGGCTGAAGCGCTGGGCCGGCGGGGTGCGTTCGTAGATCATGGGCACCTCCCGGCGAACTGGGCGAGCAGGCCGGCGGCGATGGATGCGCCAACGGTGATCGATAGCAACATGGCAACTGGAAAGAGCCCGACCGGCTCCTTGTGCAGCCTGGTCATCAGGGCAACGAACGCGGCGAGCAGGACAGGCACCAGGTGCCACAGCTGGAGGGTGATGGTCATGCCGCCCTCACAGATACGCGCGCATCATCGAAATCGCGCCATGCAGCTCCGGCACGGAGGTGCGCGAGCTGGCGGCGACCTTCTCGGCCTTCTTGCGATCGGCAAGCCAGCGCCGGGTGATCTGCACAGAGCCGTTGGCTACCCCAGGGGGGGGTCTCTTCATCAGCTTCCCCAGCTTCAGCAGCAGCTCGGCCTTTTCTTCGGCCACGCTCGGGCGCGTGTCGTGGACTTGGCCAAGAAAGGTTTTGACGGGCGCAGCGCCGCCGACGAAATCGACTTGGTTCATTCGGACTCCCAGATCAACTTGCGCGAGGTTTCCTCGCAGGACATGGCGGCTTTGGCCAGGGTGGCCATCGCCTCGTATCGGTCACGTCTGACGCAGACGTTGTCCTCGGGCACCACCTTGAAACCCAGGTGGTAAATCAACGAGATTGAGTCTTCGAGCTTCTCGGACTTGATCCGGCTCACGGTGCTTTCGCTTACGCCGAGAACCTGGGCAAGACTCTTGGCTGTGCCTGTGTCCTGCATTGCCGCCAAGACACGGCTATGCGCCTGCCTGGACCTCACAAATGGATCGACAAGCTCGGCAGTCATATGCCTCTCCATGTAATGCCGCGCCGAATCAAACTGATCGCCGTGTGAGAAACGCCGAACTGACGCGCAATGGCGATATTGGTCATGCCGGCGGCAATCAGCGAACGAATCTCCAGCACTTGGGACTCGACGAGCTTCCCCGTCGGCAATTTCCCCGCGAAAAGAATTTCGGAATCAGGGCGGCCTGCACGGACGCGGCGAAGAATCGTGGCATCGCACACCCCGACCATCGCCGCCAGTTCTGACTGAACGTAGGTCTTCCCGCTGACCAAGTGCCGTTTAGTTCGGCGCGTGTTCCTTGCTTGGGTGATTGCGTCGGCCCAACGACAGTTGGTCGGTCCATAGTCACCCAGCACATCGATACGGTCGAGGGTCGTCCCATGCGGCCGCGGCCCCATGTCCTGCGCAAAGTTCGCAAACTCGAACCACCTCTCGCAAACAGTCACGCCGCGGCCGCGGTAGTTGTCACCACCCATCGCCCCAGGGATGAAGCATCGATGCAGCATGGCGACCCAGCTTCCAAACGTGCGCGCGATTTCATCGTCTTGCGCGTCGTGCAAGGCAAGTCCAAAGAACTTGCGTGACCTTTCAATGACCGGCGTGCACAGTTCGCTCATCGCATCACCGAGGGGTCAACGTGGAGAAAAAAAGGGACATCGACGACTGGGCCGCCGCCGCAGTTCGCGAGCTCATCAACCGCTCGCTCATGGGGCTGGCGATGCAGTTCATTGCGCTTGCTCGGGAGCGGCCGTGACGGAGGGGACATCGCGCAGGTGGATGCCGGCCAGCGACAGCTCTCCGCGCAGGTCGCTCAGTTCGGCCCGCAGGTTCCAGTTCTCGGAGCGCAGGCGGGCCAGTTCAGCGTCGAGCGCGTTTCGCAGCTCCTGCTCGGCACCGATCGATTGGAGGCGGGCGGTAGACCTGCGCTCCCGCAGCCACTCGACCAGCGCCACGATGGCCTCGCGCAGCACCAGGCCGACAGGCAGGCCAACGCCGGCGCCGAGGGCGAAATGGGCGATGAAGTTGGTGTCCATTCAGGCCTCGCCTCGCTTGATGGCTTCGACCATTGCCGGGGTAAGCGCGAATGGAACCGGTGATGGATTCCGCTCTATTCGGACCTCCAGGGCCTCGCGCGTCTGTTCCTCCCACGCTCTCGCGAATGACAAGAGTGGCCGAATCGGATCCACGAAGACGCGGCCAAACGTTGCTTCCAGCCATGCTCCAAAGCGACGCCACCACATGGCTTCGCAGTTGCGTTGCCTGGCCACGCGACGCGCAGTGATCTTGCGAACGGCCGCCATCTCAGGCCGCCTCCGCGCCGGGGGCTGGGGCCTCGGGGGGCGCCGGGCTGGCCGATGAGTTCGGGCTCGAAGCCCCAGACTCAGCCGGTCCGCGCATCACGTTGCACGAGCGGCAAACCGGATCCACCTGCAGCGGCTTTGTGTAGTCGCGGTGGTCGTATTGCACGGCGGGGCGGCCGCAGTCTTTGCAGGGGAAGGCGCTGGGGCGCTGCAGGGTGCCGGCAGCGATGGCCTTTTGAACTGCCAGCCCTGCTGCTTGGCGGATTGGCTCCTGAATGCTTCGCCGCCTAGCAAGGCAAGCCCAGCATCGAAGCGATGTTCGCTTCCCGGAGAACTTGGAAAGCTCCAACGGCCCCAAGCAGTCCTTGCAGACGATGCGCCCGTCAACCCTCGCCGATTTCAGGTCGCCATTCCTGATGCGGCCGGGCGCTGCGATACGAGGCCTTGGAATGATGGCGCAAGGCAAGCAGCGAATTGCACCGTTGCTGCGATTGAAGTGCGCGTTGCAGTCGACGCAATTCATTTCCGCCCCTTTGCGAACACATCGGGGCGTTCAAGGCGAACGCGCGCTGGAATTCCTCGCTTCATCCAGTTCGCAACGCGTTGCACACCTCCTGGCTGAACGTAGCCAAGCTTTTGAGCAAGGACTGTTGGCCCACCGAGTCGCTGGATCAGTTCTTTGTCATCCATGGTGCCTCATTAAACACCATGTTTAGTGACAGGTCAACACGGCGTTTTCAACGCCGCGTTTACTTTTTTGACAATCGCACAATGAAAAAAACAGGCGACTCCCACCCAACGTTCGAACGGCTCATGGCATTTGCTATCGAGCGAACCAGAGGAACCCGCGATGAAATTAAGTCGATCTCCGACCTCGCCCTGGCGCTCAGTGCCAGCATTGCGACGGTGTCAAATTGGTCTAGAAGGGGTGTGTCACAGCCCGGTGCGATCACTGCTGAATTGAAGTTCGGCTGTTCTGCGTCCTACATCCTGCATGGGGAGCTCATGGACATCGAAGCCACCCCGAAAACGCTCGGTGAGCGCTTGATCTTCATGCGCAAGCTTCGCAAGCTGACGCTGGAGGAGCTGTCCGATTCAAGCGGAATTGCCGTCTCAGCAATTTCAAAGATTGAGACGGGCGGAATAGGCAAAATGCCTGATATCCACAGACTTGCCAGAGCGCTTGGCTGTGATGCACACTGGCTTGAGACAGGTGAAGGCGCATGGGACAGCGACCAAAACACCGACGATGGACCAGACCTTGGAAAAAGGCTTTATCCGGTGATTTCAGAAGTTCAAGCGGGGGAGTGGTGCGAAATATCAGACAGATTCGCACCTGGAGAGGCTGAGGAATGGAGGGGATGCCACAAGGATCTGGGGCCCCATGGCTTCGTCCTGCGCGTTACCGGGGATTCGATGACGGTAACCACTCCAGGCGCGCCCCACACCTTCCCGGAAGGGATGCTGCTTTATGTGAAAGCGGGCAAGGATCACCATCCGGGTCAATATGTCATTGTTCGCCGAGAGGGCGACAAAAAGGCGACATTCAAGAAGCTGACACTGGTAGATGGTGAGCTTTTTCTAGAAGCCATTAACCCGAATTGGCCAAATCGTTATTTGAAGCTGCAAGACGGCGACACTATTTGCGGTGTCGTCGTTCATGCAGGATTTGATATGCCTTAACCATCAATAAGGAGGAAGAAATGTTTAAATCAATTATTGCCATGACAGGCCTAATCGTCCTTTCGGCTTGCGGGACGCCTACGATGTCGCCAGAGCAAGAAAAGGTTCGGCCAATATCAAACACCGATAATTGCAAATTCCTGAAGACAGCATATTTTGAAGTCGGCCATCAAGCCAGATTGCATTATTATGCATCTAAAAACGTCGTTGCAGCAGGCGGCGACGCCTATAACATCATGACCACGGGCAAGGATAAAGCTGTAGGGGTTGATATTCATACCACGACAATCGGCATTTACAAATGCAATTGAGCGAACGTCTATGAAGAATTTGATCGCAGTTGCAATAATCGGTTTCTTGTCCGCATGCGCAACGAAGCCAACGCTATTGACCGCCAGCTTTGATGAACAGGCAGCAAAAGCTCAACTATCTGACGGCGGGAATTCCATCCGTGGAAGCGCGCTGATCCGCCAAGCAGGCGGGGGAGTTGTTACATGCGCCGGAGGCCAAGTTTTCCTCATGCCTCTTACAGAAAGGGCGGCCGAATGGTCAAACTTACTGTATGGAACATATTCTCAGGGTGGTTTTTATTCAGTTTCCCGGGGATCAATTGCATTTGATAGCTCTGATCCGTTGTTTTCGAATACCAGGAACGCAACATGCGACGCTCAAGGAAATTTCAAGTTTGATCGCGTGGCAAACGGCAAATTCCTCGTTTTCACCAGAATTACATGGACGGCAGGCGGTTATCTTCAGGGAGGATCCGTAATGCGGCCTGTGGTTTTGCAAGGGAATGACTCGGTCGAAATTGTTCTTTCCCCTACTTAATCGCACCACTGCGCGGGCGCAACACGATGTGCAACCGCTACCACCCGGGCAGAGCTGACCAGTTCTACGAGGAGTTCAAGGCCGAGCCCCCTACGAATTTCCCGCCCGGGCCCCTCTTCCCACGCGGCCTCGGGGTGTTTCTCCGGCGCGCCCGTGAAGTCACCGAATTCGCCCGGGAGGGCGTGGCCGGCCAGTGGGCGCTGATCCCGCCATTCGCCAAGAGCCCGAAGCTCACCTACTCCACCAACAACGCGCGCATCGAGAGCGTGGCCACCGCGGCCAGCTACAAGGCGGCCTGGGCACGAGGGCAGCGCTGCATCATCCCGGCGTCGGATTTCTGGGAACCGAACTGGGAGAGCGGGAAAAACGAGTGGTGGAGCTTCCGGCGCGCTGATGGCCGCCTGTGGGCCCTAGCCGGCCTGTGGAACACCTGGACCGACCGGGCAACCGGTGAGATCCACGAGTCCTACACCATGCTGACCATGAACGCGGACAGCCACCCGCTCATGCGTCGCATGCACAAACCCGACCCGAAGGTTGGCCCGGATCAGCAGGACAAGCGGTCGGTGGTCATCCTGGAGCGCGAGGACTATGACGCTTGGCTGGGCGCGCCGGTTGAGGAAGCGCTGCAGCTGGTGCGGCTGGCGCCGATCGACGAGTTCGACGCCGGTCCGGCTTAAGCGTGTGCGACTTCAACTCACGGCCGCAAGCGCTGCACACCCGACTTCATGAACACTGAGCATCCAAAGCTTTCATACAGCGAGAAGCATCGACAACTGTGCGACCTGGCCCGACAAGTGTTGGAAACCCAGGCCATGGACGCCCTCGGATTGGATGTGCAAGCAATGCCAATCAATGAAGAGTCCCTGCGAACAATGCGCTACCGGTGGGGCGCTAATCGGCGCGTCGACTTCAACTGGGACACGCTGCTGCGAACCCTACGCAAGTCGCATCCTTGCGGCTTGGAACTTGCCTTGTGGTCGGAGTTTCAGCTGTGCAGCCTTTCGATTGCTCGTCTTTCGGATCGCAAGGGCTGGCTTTCGATCACGCACATTGAGGCTTGCCCTGCGCCTGATCACCCTCTGAAACGCAAGGTTGTGCCTTTGGTCATAGCCTGCGCCAAAATCTACGCAACCTTGATTCAAGCCTCAGACCCAGAAGGCCGATTACCGGTAGTAAGAATCATGAAGCCGAGCAAAGGCGCGATCCCCTGGTACGAACAACAGGGTTTCAGTCGACTGAAAGTGGAAAACGGATACACTTATCTCACCGAATTGGACGTTTAAACGGAGTCCGCCATGAGCACCACCTACGCAAAGCACCCCGATGTGAAGCCCCAGCCCAAGGCTGCGTTGCGCGTGCGCGATGTGGCGCACGCCCGGGAGATCTATCTCAAGTCGACTGCGCGCGTCGACCTGGCGAAGCTGGGCAAGATCTTTGAGACGGCCCCCGACGATGTGGAATTTTCGGGGAGGCATCCGCGCACGAAGTAAGCCGCCTGCGCGTCGACGAAGCCCGCCCTGCGCGGGCTTTTTCATGTCCGTTTTGGGAATTATTAGAATACGCTCGGGTGCTCCCCTGGGCCCACCTGCCAGCTAGCGTTGGCGGGAGCCCAGCGGACCAAAGCGACCCCGGTGCGATGGCAATCGCGCCGTTAGGTGACCAATCCACCGCGACGGAATCGATCTGCAGGTCGACCATCCCCCGCGGCTAGGAGTCATCACCAAAGCGTGGCCAAGGTTTCAACCTACGGCTCGCAGCGCTGCGTATCCGTATGCCTATTGGAAATTCCATGAAGCTACAGATCGCGGTCCAGTTGGGCGCCAAGGTGAGTCTGAAGGTTGCGCTGACAGTGTCACTGTCATCGCTCCTGAGTCTCATTGCACAGCTGGGCAAGTAGTGCAGGCGGGTGGCGTGAGAGCGTCACCCGCTTTGCATGAATGATGCCCGCCAACCTATCGCGGCAGGGCCGGCGCGACCCATCCCTTACGCCGGTTCAACCGCTCCTCAGCTGCGCCCTCCCAAGCGCGAGCTTCGACGCTCGTTCTTGTGCAGCATTAGGAATTCATAATCCTTCCCAAAAACCCACTGTTGTGGCGCGCCCCTGCGCTATTGACAGAGACGTTGCTAGCATGGCAGGCGCGCGGGTTCACTGACTAAAAAATCTGCGCCAGCAGGGCACGCAGCCCGTGCCAAGCATGGCCAGATGCCTCTGCGGTCAACCGGATCGCGCATCTCAGGAGGCCAACATGGCACCTCACTTTCCATCGATTCAACTGCCCGGCGTGCCCAGCCGGCCAAGCATCAGCGGGGCGAATCTCGCTCGACAAGGCTTGGGCATCCCGCTCGGGCCGCCGCCGGCGCCGGGGACCACGCGCTACATCGTGAGCTTCGGCATCGGGATCGCGTGGCGACTACCGGCGGCCTGACCACCCTCCCCTGAAGCCCGCCGAGTGCGGGCTTTTTTGTGGGTGGCGTGGGCCGCCAACGATGCAGGCTCCTGGGTGGCGCATTGCGCGAGTTGCAGGTGGAGGACTGGCGTGGGGCGCGAGCTGAAGGGGTCGGGATGTGCGTCCGGCGCCACGGTTGGCGACTACTGACGCAGTGATCGAAAAAAAATAGACATTCGACTAAACACTGTGTTGACTCCAGACTAAACGTCGTGTTTAATTGCATCCATCGACCCACCCAGGAGATGGACATGCACCAACAAGCCGAGCCCCGCCTGCGCCACGACAACCACATGGTAGGCGAGGCCCTGCGCGCCCTGGACCGCGAGGACCGCGACGCCGAGCGCCTGCACGAGATCCGCCGGCAGCTGCGCGCCGAGATGCTGGCCGCGTTGAAGGGTGACGCGTCGCGCGCCATCGCCTGCCCCGGCCAGGCCATCGGCAAGTTCCGGCCCGCGGTCGACGTGCTGTTCGCCGACGCGACCGACGACCTGCAGCAGATGCTGGTCGCCATCGTGAAGGCCGGCGCTGAGGGCCAGGACGTGCGGGCCGCGTGCCTGGCGCTGCAGTCGATGGCGGCGGACAACCACGCCGACAACTACGCCGACGCGGTGCTGCTGGCGGAAGAGGAGGCGCTGTGATGGCGGCGCCTACACCGGGGACGCACAGCGCCGGCATGAAGAAAGTCCTTGCGTGGGAAGCCGCCTGGTCGAACTACATCGCAAAGTTGGAACGCCTCGATGAACTCAAGGCGCAAGGGCGTTATGGCTACCAGCTGCGCATGCCGAAGTTGTCGGCTCAAAACGCGTTTGCAGCCTTGCGGGCATTCAGCGGTCCAGACGCCAAGGCCATCGGCCAGGAAGGTGGCACCCCATGACCGCCCGCCGCAGCTACTCCACCGTCGAGGTGAGCCGCCGCCTGGGCGTGTCGATCCAGACCGTTCAGCGGTGGGTGGACTCCGGGCACCTGAAGGCATGGAAGACGCTGGGCGGGCATCGCCGCATCAGCGCGGAGAGCGCCGAGACGCTGCTGGCTGAGGCCGGGGCACAGCTGCAGCCGATTGAAGCGACAGCTGTAAATCCCGCGGCACAGGTCAATGCGGCCGTTCGAGCCGAAGTCCTGGAGCTCCTTCGGTGCACCGGCCGCTCACGCCTGATCGAGGCTGCTCGAACCTGCCCGCTTGTCGATGTCATCGGGATGCTGTTCTGCGAGATATCCGACCTTGACTCAGAAGCGGCCGCCGCGCCAAAGCTGCGCGAACGCATCGCCGAGCTGGAGCAATCGGTTGCAGACGCCCATGGACCGATGCAAGCCCAGATGGCGGAGCTGAACCGACGCATTGCCAAGCTGAACGAGGTGAACGTCGCGCTGCAGGAGCAACTGCAGCACGCCGTCCGCTTCCACGACCAGCTCGCGCCGCACGACATCGAGCGCTTTCGCACCGTCATCGCCAAAGCATCTGGAGGCACCCCATGCTGACCACCCAAGACATCGAAGACACCGAGATGGGGGCCAGCCGACTCTACGGCCTGGACGACCAGGGGCCGGATGAGCGCTACCAGGACTATTGCCGCCGCGTGTCGGAAGAGATGCGCGCCGAAGAACAGGGACGCATGGCTGGCCTGGCCTACGCCATCTTGGCGGTGCTGGCGGTCGTGTCGTGCTGGTGCCTCGCTGCTTATTTGCCGGGGGTGATGGGATGATCGACAAGCTCCCCCTCATCGGCCAGCCATGGCCCGGCCAAGGCGGAATCTTTGCCGGCCTGCGCAACAGCGAAGACGGCCAGGGCCTGGTGGCGTTGATCCTCTCCCCCGAGGTCACCAACAAGCGCCTGCCGTGGGCCAAAGCCGTCGCCTGGGCCAAGAAGGTCCGCACCGACGGCCACAAAGATTTCTCGCTGCCCGACCGCTTCGAAAGCGCCCAGCTTTACGCCTGTGTGCGCGACCATGTCGAGCTGGGGTGGTACTGGACGGGAACGCAGTCTTCTTCCGGCGTCGCCTTCGGCCAGCACTTCGTCAACGGCAGCCAGGGCTACGCCGACGAGAGCTACGAAGGCCGAGTGCGAGCCGTCCGCAGATTGCCGCTCAATCCGTCGATCCTTTTGGTTGGGGGTGCGCCATGACCGGCTGGATCCTCGCCGAACGCTTCGCCGCGGTGCTGCTGGTCGCGGTGCTGGCCGCACTGTTTTCGGGGGTGCTGTGAAAACACTACGCCGCCTCTGGCTCCAGTGGGAGTTGGCCAACCTGGAGATGTACATCGCCGCCTGCCAGCGAGACAAGTTGAGCGACAGCCTGGACATGGCTGCATTCAACAACAAGGCCCAGGCGATGCGCGTCGAGATCGCCAGGCTGACACCGAGGAGCCGGGCATGCGCATCCTGACGTTCATTCGTGAATACAGACATTTCAGGTTCATGGGCTCGTCGGTTCGGTCGGCGGTCTATTGGGCTTGGCAGTCAGTGAGAAGGAAATGAGAGCCATGTGCCGAGAGTTCATCAACGTCTATCGCCAGTACCGCCGCGCCGGACATCCGCGCTCGTACGCCGCACGTATCGCTTACGGCATTGCCGTCCAGGGCCTGCCATTCTGAGGAAACCATGAAGAACACCACCGATCTTTGGGATCGCGTCTGTAAGACGGACCCGGCCGCCGTGAAGCCAATCACTGGCAAGCAGTACCAAGGCAACAGCCCGAAGCCCTACTACATCGTCCGCCGCCTGACCGAAGAATTTGGCCCCTGCGGCGACGGCTGGGGGTTCACCATTCTTTCGGAACGCATGGAGCGGCTAACGGAGAAAGATGTTCTGCACATCGCATGCGTCCGCCTCTGGTACGAGAACCAAGATGGGCGTCGTTGCGAGTTCGACCAAATGGGCCAGACCAAGGCCGTCTATGCAAAGAAGGACGGCGGCCTGGTTGTGGACGAAGACGCCCCGAAGAAATCCGTCACCGACGCGCTGGTCAAGTGCGCCTCCTACTTGGGCTTCGCTGGGGACATCTTCAGCGGGCGCTGGGATGACAGCAAGTACGTTGCCGAACTCAAGCGCGAGTTCGAAGAACCGAAGCTCAGCAAGCCTCAGATCACCGCCTTGAAGAAGCTGATCGAGGAAGTCAGCGCCGACGAGTCGATGCTTCTCGAATGGCTGAGCAGCAAGATCGGCAGCGAGGTTCCTTCGCTTGAGCAGGCGCCTGCTGAAACGTACCAGCACATCGTCAAGGCCCTCGAAAAGAAGAAGGTCGCAGCATGACGCAGCTCTATGTTCTCGCGGAGGAATACCGCGCGGCGGCTGACACGCTGTCGAACCTGGACCTGGATGCGCAGACCATCGCCGACACCCTCGAAGGCTTGTCGGGCGAGCTTGAGCAGAAGGCCACAGCTACCGCCATGGTGATCCGCAACATGGCAAGCCTCGCCAGCCAGATCAAGGAAGCCGAGGCGTCCATGGCGGCGCGCCGGAAGTCTCTTGAGGCGCGGGTCGAGCACCTGACGAAGTACCTGCACGACTGCATGGTTCATTCAGGCAAACAGGTGATCGAGTGCCCCTACTTCGCGATGACGATCAAGAAGAACCCGGCATCGGTGGTGATTACCGCGATTGACCTGATCCCGCCTGAGTTCATGAAGCAGCCCGAACCGCCGCCGCCAACACCAGACAAAGCGGCGCTCAAGGAGGCAATCAAAAAGGCGCTTGAGGAAAAGAAGGAATTCCCCGGCGCGCATCTTTCCCAAGGAACCAGATTGGAGATCAGGTAATGGCGAGCGTGAACAAAGTGACTCTCATAGGCAATGTCGGCAAAGACCCGGAACTGCGCTACACGCCCAGCGGCAGTGCTGTCTGCACATTGAGCCTGGCAACCAACCGCACCTGGAAGGACAAGTCCAGCGGCGAGAAACAGCAGGAGACGGAATGGCACCGGATCGCGCTGTACGACCGTCTCGCCGAAATCGCCGCGGAATACCTGCGCGCTGGGTCAGTTGCCTACATCGAGGGCCGTCTCAAAACCCGGAAGTGGCAGAACAAGGAAGGGCATGACGTGTACACCACGGAAATCATCGCCGACCAGTTGCAGCTTTTCTCTCAGCGTGAAGGCGGCACAGAGCGTGCTTCAGCGCCCCGCCCTGCACCTGCTGCTGCGCCACGGCCGGCCGCAAAGACTGCGCCTAAGTCGAGCACTGACTTCGACGATATGGACGACGACATCCCCTTCTGATCACCAGTCGCCAACGTTGGCCGGCGCTTCCAAGTGCCAACACCAAAGGAAAACACTATGAGCAACGAAACCGCAACCGCAACTCTCTCCGAATACGACTTCATCGTCGTGGTCGATACCTCTGGCTCCATGAGCAGCCCGGTCAAGGCTGGCTCTACGCGGACCCGCTGGGAGGCCATGCAAGAAAGCGTCTCTGTCTTCGTCCGCGACATCGAGAAGATCGACAGCGACGGCATCGACGTGGTGCAACTGGGCGGCAGCGTCCGTTCCTGGCAGGGCGTCACCAGCGCGAAGGTCACGGACCTGTTCGGCACGCTGCGCCCCATGGGCTCGACCCCGCTGGCCGAAGCACTGACCGAAGCCCTGAAGCTGGCCGGCAAGTCCGACAAGAAGGATTTCGTTCTGGTCTTCACCGACGGAGTGCCTGATGACCAAGCCGCCGCGGCCAAGGTCATCGTTGAAGCTTCGCAGAAGCAAGAGACGGACGACGCATTGACCTTCCTGTTCGTCCAAATCGGTGACGACCCCTCTGCTGCTGCATATCTGAAGGGTTTGGACGACGACCTCAAGGGCGCGAAGTTCGACATCGTGGACGCGAAGACCCTGGCCGAGGCCGAGCAGTTCGCCACCACGGCCGAGCTGGTGATTGCCGCCATCAACGACTGAGCATCGACGCAAACCGAGTCGGCCCACCCGGGCCGGCTTTTGGAGATCGACAAATGATGATCGACCTGATTCTCTTCAGCTTCTGCCTGGCCCTGTTTGGCGCTGGCTTCTGGTGTGGCGGCAAGTTCGGTAGCTGGGCCAAGCTCTTCGAATCCATCAAGGCCACGATCAAGCAGACGTTGGCCTAACGATCAACCGGGGCGGCGGTGTAGGAAATCGGCACCACGCCAGCAGCGCCAGGAAACAGGAGGGCAGTAGCCCTCAGCCTAGGACCGTCGAGTCGGTTGACTGGGCTGCCGTATCGCCGGGGTTGCGTCCGGCCCGCCCCGACCCAATGGAGAAATGAGTATGCGAGTGACGACATGGATTGAAAAGGAAGTTGAAGTTGAGGTAAGCGTAGAGGAGGCGATGGCCGAACTATGCGCGATGCCGATCCCCAACAACAAGGAAAACCTGATGTTTGTCATCAACCGTTGTGTTGGCGTACTTCGTCACTGCACGGATGAGGCTGTCGCGCTGCTTGGGCAGGATGCGCGAAAGATCGTGTCGGACGCATTGCGTCAACAAGCTGCGCGCTACGACCCCCCGATTGCGCCGAGATCTACATCCGCCTAACCCACCATCCAACCACCACGAGGAAACCATGGGCACAGATTCTCGATACCTACGTGTTCAAACGCTTGCACGACATGTTCGAGTTCTTCCGGCGCGACCAACATCGCAAGCCGTACGGCATGGACATGCGCTATTGGGCCGAGAAGGTGGAAGCCGCAGACAAATGCGACGGCTTGCGCGAATGGAGCGCCGACCAGTTCTGCGCCGACGTGCGGGACTACTTCGATCAAGCGCACGACGAAGACGATGATCCGGCCGCGGTGGCAGAGCTTTGGCAAGAGATCGATGAGCAAGTGTGCACCGCAGCAGGCGACAGCGAGAACCACGCTTGGACCGCACTCTGGGAATTCGAGCACAACGGGTTCAGCTTCCGCGACTGGGAACGAGACGCGAAGGTTTGACTCAGCACCGACAAGCTTGGTTCCGGCTGACCACATCCGCCGAATCGTGCGGGAAGAGATTGAGAAAGGGGTGAAGGGATGAAGCGTAAGCGCGCCTATTTCGTGAACCTGTACTACGGTCGGATCACGCTAAAGAAGGTGGACGGCTGGTCGGAGCTGCACCAGAAAAGCAGCGGGAACAAGTACTACTTCGAGACATGGGAATTGGCCCACACCCACCTACTGGAACAGGCAAAACATCGCCTCAAAAAGGCTAAAGCCGAGGTGCCCATGGCCACCCGCAATCTAGAGCGCGTGAAGGCACTGACGAAAGGCCCAACACCATGACCATCGAAATCGACACCAGCCCGAAGGCGTTGCGGAAGTGGGCGACACTTGGTTGTCCTAGGGACTTTTCGCCTCGTTTTTGGCACGAGTTGCAGGATCTTCTCAACTCCCTCGCCGCCGAGAAGGAAGACCTGAGCGCCTACTACGTCAGCAGACCCTATCTGGATGGTTCGATGGCCGTCTGCAGACGGGACTCGGGCCTCGTGGTGCATAAGTTCCGGCTCAATGGTGTGCCGCAACCAGCGTACCGCCCCACGGCCGCGGAGGTGCCGCTGCCTGAGCCGCGCGCCATCGTCAAATATCTGGAAACCGGTGGCAATGCTGGCATCGCTACTCGTATTGTCGAGAAGGACGATCCAGCGCTAGAGCGCCTTCGGGCTGGCGATGGTTTGTTCACTGCCGAACAAATGCGCACCTACGCCCAGGCCGTCGTGGCTGCGGGGTGCAAGGCGGCCCGCCAGACTTTTGCCGTCACCAAGGGCCTCCCGGCCGCAGCCAAGTACGCAAAAATGCACGGCCATGCGGTCACAGAAGAATGGTGCCGTGGATGGGATGCAGCCGTCCTGGCGGCGCAGAAAGGAGCAACATGAACGTGATTGACGAACTAGTGAACCGGTTTCTGGCCTGGCCCGTCCCGGCGGACGTTTACCCCGATGGCGCCCCAGGCAAACCGGGCCGCACCGGCACCAATCTCCTGACTGCTCAGCAGGCCAGGGAGATGCTGGAGTACGTCCTGGCGGCGCAGCCGAAGCGCGAGGCTGTCCGATTTAGTGACGAAGATGTTCGTGATGTCATCAACGTGGTCGGCGGAACTGCGGATGACTTCCGCTTCATCGAAACCGCCGTGCTCAAGGCGAATGGGCTGGTGCCATGAGCTGGCAGCCGATTAGCACAGCGCCCAAAGACGGTTCGCTGGTTGGCCTGTGGTTTGCAAACCAGCCTCACATCGTGCGATACGGGAGATGGACCACCGCGAATTTTTACCCGAAGGCGCCACCGTGCTGGTGCACGCCGCGCGGCAATGCACTGTCGTATCTGCCCGGCTTTTGGCTCCCACTGCCCGCGCCTCCCGAAGGAGAAGAACCATGACCAAAAAACTAACCCTCCCCATCGCGATCGGCCGGCGCTATGTGCGTAGGGATGGGAAGGTGGTGACGGCGCAGGTTTTTGCGGAAGATCCACAGCGCGTTTGGGTGGAGGCTGTTGTGTCCATTGCGAATGGGCAGTGTGCGGGCTCAGCTGATTACGACCTCATCGCCGACGCCCCCGAAGACCCCAAGACCTACGCCATCACCGACTACGCCGACATCCTGCGGGCTATTGCGGATGGGAAGGAGGTCGAGATTCAAAACTACGAAGGGACTGGTTGGGTTGAATTCTCCACACGTGACGTGCTGGGATTGATTTCCCATGGTGGCACCCAACCAGGATTTTTCCGCATCAAGCCCGACACCATCACCATCAACGGGCGCGAGGTGCCGGCGCCAACGAGGACAGCGCCTAGAGCACGCTCAGCCTATTGGTTGCCCGACCTCTTCAGCCCTGAGCGCGCTCGCTTGCGAGCGTGGGCCGACATCGAACTTGAGTTCAACCTTCTTCACGGCGGCCTCGTCCACCTAACAGAAGAAGCCGCAAGGGCTCATGCCGAGGCGCTGCTGTCGTTTACTAGGAGGGAGGGATAACGCGATGACCGTACAGGCCCCAGAAATTGCCCTCACTCGCAGCGAACTGCAGCGCATCACCGGCTATCGCCGCCCGGCCGAACAACTGGTTGAGTTGCATCGTCGGGGATTCCATCGCGCCCACCGCGACCGAAGCGGCCAGGTGGTGTTGGAGCGCGCCCACTACGAGGCCGTCTGCCGCGGCGCCTCGTCCCAGGCAACCGCAGCGGGACCGCGATGGAGTAAGGCCGCATGAATCGACCGAGAGATCGAGCCAGCGCCGCCGGCCTGTTGCCACGCATGGAAGCCAGGCCATGGAAGGATGGCGTCACCATCACCTACCGCTATCACCCGTTTGGCGGCAAGCCAATCAACCTAGGCACGGATAAGGTCAAGGCATTACAGCGGGTGCTGGACATCTGCAACCAGGGGGACGACCGCGGCACCGTTTCGCGTCTTTGGAAGCAGTACCAGGACACGCCAGGATGGCGGGCACTCGGCGATCGCACGCGCAGCGACTACTTGCAGTACAGCGTGCCGCTACTGGCTGTGTTCGGCGGCATGCTTGCGGCCGACGTAACCGCCCCGATGCTGGCGCGCTATCTGCGGGTCGAACGCGCAGCGGCGCCCGTGCGGGCCAATCGTGAAATCTCGTTGCTTGGGAATCTAATCGGCCTTGCAATCGAGCGTGGCGAGGCGACACACAACCCATGCCGCGGCGGCCAAGTAAAACGCAACACCGAGCGACCGCGCACCGTCGCGCCTGAGGCGGCCGACATCGCGGCGCTGGTCCGATTCGCCACCGGCCACGGTAACGTGCGCACGACATCCAAAGGCAAGGTGATCGATACCACCCTACAGTGGCGCATCGTCACCATGGCAGCCGAATTCGCGGCGCTGGCGGGCAGCAGGCAGATGGAATTCCTGAAGCTTCACTGGCCGTTCTTCGGGCTGGATGAAGTACGGCTACAACGCGGAAAGCAGCGGGGCGGCGCCGAGAAGGTCGAACGCATCGCCGCCAGTGCAGCATTGCGCGAACTCCGCGGGCGCCTGCAGCTCGTCGCGCGGGACCAAGCACTCGGTGCGGTTTTCCCAAACCGCCGCGGCAACCCGTACACGGCCAGTGGATTCGCGTCCATGTGGCAGAAACTGATTCGGGCCGCGACAGAAGCCGGGGCGATTACGAATCGCTTCACCTTTCACGACCTGCGCGCGTACTACACGACCCAGCACAAGGAAGTGATGGGCGAGCTGCCAGACCTGCACGCCTCGCCGACGACGACTGCGCGCGTCTACGAGCGCTCCAAGGTCTCCCGGCGCAAGGCTTTGTGATGCCGCATATTCCCGCGGGGAGTCCGGCCGTTCCCGCGGCGTTCCCACAAAGGAAAACGGCCTAGCGACAAAAGCCGCTAATCCGTTGATTTCACATCTTAATTTTGGTGGGCCCTGAGTGACTCGAACACTCGACCTACGGATTAAGAGT
>CBJNAE010000003.1:0-45318 GCA_966433995.1 uncultured Ideonella sp.
GCCGTCCAGCGATAGCGCCGCGGTGCCGCGGCCTGCAGCGTCATCGGCCAGGGTCAAGCCCCCTGCGACAGTCGCGTTGTGGTCACCGCCTGCGTCATCGAGGCCGTCCCCGTCGAAGCGCCAACCGTGGTACGGGCAGGCCAATTCGCCGGCATGCAGTCGACCCGCCGACAGCGGCGCCTGTCGATGGGGGCAACGGTCGAGCAGCGCCGCAGGCTGGCTGCGCGCGTCGCGGAACAGCGCCAGCGGCACACCGAGCAGCGTCCGCGCCAGCGGGCGTCGATCACTGAGTTCGTCGCAAGTGGCCAGCGGCCACCACTGCCGGTGCCGGTGGTTCACAGCTGGAGACGGCGCATGAGCGGCACGCCCACGCCGAGCAAGATGCGGCTCAACATCGCCCAGGTGCGCCGCCTGTCGGCCGGCAGGTGCCTGACGTAGATCAGGCTGTATTCGATTTCCGGGCGGCCTCCGCGAAGGCGTTTGAAATGCGCAGCACCAGAGCTGAAGTTCAGCAGCGTCTTTCGCTTCGCCGCCTCTTGCAGGCACAGCTGCGTGATCAGGCGGTAAAGACCGAGGCGGCGTGGCAGCGTGGTGTCGTAGCCGACGATCGGCGCGGTCAACACCTGGTCGTTACCGACCCAGCCGAGTACGCCGTCGAGGCGCCCCGCCTTGTCTCGCAGCGCATGCAGCTGCAGCCAGCCATCGCGCTGGCCGCAGCGCAGCCACGCGGCCGTGAACTGCGGATTGAGTTCGCAGTACTTTTCGAGATAGAGCAGGTTGTACAGGTACTCCAGGCGCTCGAAATCCGAGTCGTCCAGCACACAGCCGGACATGATGTCGTAGGGCATGCGCCGGTAGAGCGCCGCATCGAGACGTGTGTTGTGGCGGCGCAGGAACGCCGACTGATCGCCGCAGCGGCCATCGAACAACCACACCTGCCGGCTCGGCACCAGCAGATATCCCAGCGACTCCATCCGGTCGATCAGCGCAGCGTTGCTGAATCTATTCAGCGAGCGCCAGCACAAGGCGTGATCCGGGAATTTTTCCACCAGCATTTCTGTGGCCTGCCCGAGTTCGTCACCGCTCCAGTCGACCGGATACACATTAGTCGACAACAGCCAATTGTTTAGCTGTACTACGCGGTCGACGCTTGCCGCCTCCAGCCGCCAGCCTATGACGTTGACCAACTGGCGCAACGGTCCGGACAACCAACGACGCGGCAACCGATCGATCTCGAATTTGGCATAGCCGCTGTACGCGTTCAGTGGCGAAACGACATAGCTGTTGCCCGGATCCTCGGCACCTTCATTGACGCTCACGGGAAAAGCGTGACGGCCGATGTCCAGGATCTTCAACTGCGTGGAGACGTTGCGCACGATGCGGCGACTGTCGATACCGATGCAATCGCGTGCGTACTGGACAGCCTTGGCCGAGCCATGCTGCGGAGCCAGTGCGCCGAGTTGGTCCTGTTCGATCAGTCTCACGGGCATGGTGTGTCCAGCGATTGACCATCCCACTCGATATCGCGCGTGGCCGCGGCCAACAGGCCGCAGCGGTTCCGCAACGCGCGCCCAATGATTTCAACCAACCCGGGTATCTGCGCGAGCAGCGGCCCGAGGTCGTCGGGGGCGACGACCACATCGGACGCGCGATGCAAATCGCGCCAGAAGCCCGAGATGAATCCGTGGCGCGGCGCGGCGAACAGCAGCATCGCCAGGGCAACCATGCGAGGTTTCATTGTCGGCAACAGAACGGCGCCGGACGTATCGCCCAGCAACGCCTGGACCAGCGCTTCGGACTGGTCGGAAAACAAATGGATGCCGCTGGTGCCTCGAGGGTTGCACTCCAGTACATGCATGCGGCCATCGGCGCCTTCGATGAAATCGAACCCTACTTGTCCGGTGTATCCGGTTGCCGAGCCGAATCGGACCAGGAAGTCACGCACCGGGGGATCGGTCGGCTCAAAGTAGATGCCGGAGCCGCGCCCGACCCGGTAACGCGGTTGATAGCAGGCATGCGCGGTAAGTCGGCCACCGACCAACAAGCTGTAGCTGCAGTGCTCGATGCCGGCGACGAACCGCTGCGCCACCCAAGGGCTTTGGGGCGTCGGATGCACTTCGCGCAACGCGTCTGTGCCGGGGCGGATCAGCGTCCGGTTGGCAAAGCGCGAGTATGCGGGCTTGAAGACCCATGACGACGCCTCTGCCTCGAACGGCGCCAGGTCTGCCCGGGTCGATAGCACGTGCGACTGCGGCGATTCGACGGGCCAGCCGGATGTCATCCGCGCGAACAGGCCCTTGTGGTGCAGCTGGTGCATCGTCGTGAAGTCGGAGGTCATCACGCGGCAATGCGCCTGCAGCCGGTCCAGACCGTTCGCAAGATAGAAAGCTTCCTCGCAGGTGGGCAGCACCAGATCGACCTTTGTGCTCATAACCAGCGTCACCAGCTCATCGATCCACGCGCCTGGATCAAGGCGCGGCTCGCGCAGGCGGACGAACCGTTGCGCCGACCGGCTGAATCGTGCCAATGGAAAAGCCAGCGAGTCGGCGACGGTCACCCACCAGCCGCTTCGGCTGAAGGCTCGCGCCCACTCCAGGCAGACAGGGGCGCGCGCACCGAGGATCAGAACGTGCATGAGACGCCTTCCGGCAGGTTTTCGACCCGTATGCGGCGACGCTTCGCGCCGACTGGGGCCGACTGCCAGCTGCTGAAGGCCAGCGTCGGCGGGCGCGCCTTCGCGCATCGCCACAGGTCGGCTAACTTGTGCTCCACTGCCGCCACGGCCATGGCGTCCGAACCATCGGCGAGCAAGGACACCTGGAGCTGAATGCCGCGTTGCGTAATGTCGTATTCGCGGACCGCTTCGCCGGCAAGCAGCATGGCCCGGCGCACTTGGTCGGGCCAGATCGGTACGCAGGAGCCGGCGCCCTCGCTCGATGGGAGCCACAACACCTCGTCGGAACGACCTTCGATCGCCTCGATCGCCAGCTCGGCGCGTCCGCAGCAGCAACCCGAAGGGCGTAACCGCAGCACGTCGTTGAGCCGGTAGCGCACGATCAACTGGGCGTGGCGCGAGAAATCGGTGATCACGGGCTGGAAGCGGGTGCGCTCACCGTCGAGCCACTGCTTCTCGATGTGGATGAAGGCTTCGTTCATGTGCAGGCAACCGGACTCGCAGGTGTAGGCAAGGAAGCCTTCGGTCGCTTGATAGAGCTGATGCGGCCGGTGGCCGAAAGCGGATTCGACGGCCTCGGCGTCGCGGGCCTCGAGCACGTCGGCAACCGAGATCACATGGCTCGGCCGGATGCGCAACCTGCCGGAGAGCGCCTGGGCGGCCAGCGCGCGAAGCATCGAGGGTGGTGCGACGAGGATGTCCGGCTGCTGGGCCACGAGCCGCGGCAGTGCCGCGTCCAGGCCGAGCAACTGGTCATAGAACCCGAAGTCGATGCGGTGGCTGGCCAGCGTGGTGTACAGATTGCTGTTCGCGCGCAGGAAGAAGGCAATGCGGAGCGGCGCCCGCCAGGGCGAGATAAAGCGCCCCAGCAAGCATGAAGGCAAGGCTCGCGCTAGCAGCGTGCCGGCCCAACGCAGCCGTTCAGCCTTGCTGACGAGGAAGATGCCGCGGTTGCCCGACGTTCCGCTCGATAGGCCAACCGTCAGGTCACCCAGCTGCGGCTCGAAGTCGCGCGAATCCTCTGCGCGCAAGGCGACGTCGAGCGCTTGCTGCGCCGACACACCATGCGTGTTGCAGGCGGCGAAATCACTCATCATCGCCGCTTTGTCCATGAGTGGAAGCTCCGACAGCGACGAAACCGAGAAGCCCTGGTATCGCTGCGCTTTGGGCAGCACGTCTCTCAGGAAACGCCTCAGCTGGCTCCGTTGCCATGCTTCGAGCCGGTCGCGGTCACGGAAGTCGAGCAGCCAACGCGTGCGGGCGAAATGGGCGGCGATGGCGAGGGAATCAGTCGACACGGGAGAACTCCTCCCAGCTGGCGCTGCAATGCGACGGCAGCAGCGGGAGCGAAGGTTCGCGCAGCGCCAGCGTGCGCAAGGCGAAGAAGGTCTCACCGAACTTGCGGCGTTGGGGGGCGAAGAGAAGGGCCAGGCGCGATGGCAGTCGCCCCTCGCGACAGGCCGGCATCGACCAGCAGGCATCGGCGACCAGGAATACCGGCCGCCCCTCGACATCGGGCATCAGCAAACCGAGATGGCCGTTGCTGTGCCCAGGGAGAGCAACGCCGATCAGGCTGCCATCGCCGAGCAGGTCGAACCCTTCGCGGAACGGCGCCATCCAGGCAGGCAGTCCTCGGCGCGGCGACGCGTCGGCGTCCTGGAGTCGGTCGAGGAAATCTTCCGGCAGCATGCGCGGCAGCTGGGCCTGCAACGTCGCGCGCCAGCGCCGGCCTCGCAGCGCGAACAACTGCTCGGTGTCGGCGCGCAGGGCGATGAAGCGCGCGTTCGGAAAGTCGCGCAGGCCTGCAACGTGGTCGCCGTGGTAGTGCGAGATGACCACGCAGGCGATGTCGGCGGCGGTGACACCCAGCCGGGCCAATTGGGCGGCCAGCACCTCGGATGCAGGCAGGTCGACCGGCAAGCCGCTGCGGTAGAGCTTCTCCGGCCAGGCCAATGTGGCCTGGATAAAGTGGTCGGCGTAGCCGGTGTCGTAGAGGATCCAGCCGTAGCGCGGATGACGGATCAGTCCGCACAACGAGGGAAATTCGACCGCGGCTAAACGGCCTCCGCGCGCCGCTATGCATTCGAGGTGGCGGCAGTGGCCGACTCGCAGCCAGCGCATCGACAGAGGGTGGCTCATCGCACGGTCTCCCCGTCCCGCAGGCGCCACCAGTCGGCATGGCGGCGCAGGCCTGCAGCGATCGACACCTTCGGCTCATAGGAAAGTTCATTTTGCAGCGCAGAGATGTCCAAGGTCTGGCTGAAAGCGAGCAAGCCGGCGGTGTACCTCGTCATCATGGGCTCCCGGCCCGGCCGGAATCTCGCGGCAATCTCCATGCCGCCGGCCAGGCACTTGACCAGCGGCCAAGGCACCCGCCGCGTGCGCAGCGGCAGCCGGAACTCGCGTGCCATCGCCCTTAGCAGTTCGATCAGTGCCTGCGGTTCACCGTTGCTGACGTTGTAGGTCACGAGCGCACGCGGCAGCGGGTGGGTCGCAGCCAGCCACACTGCGTCGACCGCGTTGTCGATGTAGGTCAAGTCGAGGCGGGCCTCGCCGCCGTTGATCAACGGCATGGCGCCCCGACGCATGACCCGCAGCAGGCGGGGCATGAGCGTCTGGTCCCAGGGGCCGAACAGCGCACGCGGGCGAAGAATGACGGTGCGCGGCAGTGGTGCGGCGCGAACTAGCGATTCGGCTTGTGCTTTGGTCCGTGCATAGTCGTTGACAGGCGGGGGCAGCGGCGCGTCTTCGCGGATCGCCAGCCGGTTGCGGAAGTCGAAGTAGAGGCTGGGCGTCGACACATGGACCAGCCTGGGAATCCGGGCTGCATGGCAGGCTTGCAGTACTTCCGCCGTGCTTTCAACGTTGGCGCGCCGGAAGTCTTCCGCGTGCCCCCAAGGGGTCGACAGCGCGGCGCAGTGCACGACGACGTCCGCGGACTCACAGCAACGCGAAAGCGTCCCGCCCGCGTCCGCATGCCCGTGCACAATAGGTTGCCAGCGCACTGTTCCTTCGGCGAGCCGTATCACTGTCGCCGCGTTGGCCGCGCTGCGGCCGGTGAACACCACCTCGAACCCTTCGTGTGCCAGGCGCCATACGACGTGACGCCCGAGGAAGCCGGTCCCACCGGTGACAACGGCTTTCATACCTCAGTACTCCAGCACGATGCCACCGAGCGACAGACCCGCGCCCGTGCCGACCAGCAGCACGCGATGCCCGCGGCGGATGCGGCCGTCGCGGATGGCAATGTCGAGCGCGGTTGGCAGCGATGCGCCCACCTGATTGCCGTGCTCGGCGAAGATGTCGATCACCTTGTCGGGCGAGAACCCGAGTCGACGCCTCAGATGAACGATGGCCAGCCGGCTTGCCTGGTGCGGAACAATCCAGTCGAATTCTTCGCAGGACATGCCTGCCTCGGACAGCATCCTGTCGATGAATGGCGGCATTTCCGCCGCGGCGAGCTTGAACACGCCCTTGCCGTCCATGCGGAACTTGGTGAGCGGCTCGAATGCTTCGTCGATGCGGCTCGGATGGTGACGCGAACCGCCGGCAGGAATCTGGCACAGGCTGGCGCCGTCGGAAAAGGTGCGCAGGTCCGACGCAAGGATGGCCGATGACTCGCCCTCCTTCGCAAGTCCGATGACAGCCGCGGCGGCGCCGTCGCCGAAGATTGCGCTCGACTCGAGCTTGTCCCAGTCGAGTCCACAGGATGCCAGGTCGGACGCGACGATCAGCACATGACGATACCGGCCTGCGACGACTGGCCACGACAGCGTGTCGATGGCCGCGAGGAAACTCAGGCAGCTCGCGCCGACATCGAAGGCGGGCACACCGCGCGCAGACAGGCGCAATTCGCGATGCATCAACACGGCATTGCTTGGCATCGCCTGGTCCATCGTGCCGCTGGCACCCACTACGCAATCGATGTCGGATAGGGTCAGGTCGGCTGCCGCGACGGCACGGCGTGCCGCGATCGCCCCCAGCATCGCGGCGTTCTCGTCGCGGGTGGCGAAGTGGCGGTGACGCATGCCACTGGCTTCCCGAACAGTGCCCGGTCTGAGACCGAGTCGCCTGTCTAGTTCTTCGCTGGAAACGGTTCGGCTTGGAAGTGCATGGCCTGTTCCCATGATGCGGATCTTTCTCCACGACGGTGTTGCCAGCGTTCGATTCAATTGGAGTCCATGCGTTGTGAATGTGATCCGAAGTTTGAGCGATGGTATCGATAAGTAGTAAAACTATCGGCTTGGTTTTCTTGAAATATGCCAAGAGTATTGAAAGGCGATGCCTCGCGGCCTCGGAAGTTGTTCAGCTGATGGAAACGGTCAAGCGCCAGCTCAAGGCTCAGGGCAAGACTTATCGCGGTGTAGCTAAAGCTCTCCGATTGTCGGAGCCGAGCGTGAAGCGTGTTTTCACTATCGGTCGATTCTCAATCGATCGGATAGCAGCAATCGGCAAGTTGCAGGGCTACCCGAAAGCAGCGCTCGCCGCTGAAGTGCTGCCAATATGGGTTCTCGATCCAATTGGTTGTCAACCCCACTTTTGATCGAACCTACAGCCTATCCTTGCGCGCCGGGCTCGTCTCCTCCCGCTCTCGCGCCGTCGGCCGCGCGAACTCGATGTCGATGTCGTAGTCGGCGATGCTGTCGGACTAGCTGTTGGATGGCTGGGCGAACCAGGCGGGCGATTGGGCCTGGCTCACACTCGCGGTGCCGAGAGATGTCAAACAGGAAGTTCCACATCCAGCGCCGTGTCCACCACGCGCACGCTGAACCATTGGTGGAAAAGCGGCAGAGTCAAAGGCTCGGGCCAATGGATGCGGTCAGGCGCCCACTGCTGCAGCTCGCGCGTGAAGAAGGCCAGGAAGTTCCGGTCAACGCGATTCAACGTGGTTTGCAGCGATCGCCGGCCGTCGCAACGCACCAGGTAGGCCACGCTCCACCCTTCTAAAAAAGCTTTGGAAATCTTCGGCGGCGGCGACTTGACCGAAGACAAGACTTCCGGCGGAAGTTGGGTTTGCTCAGCCACCCGGGTTCCGATGTGGCCGAGCTGCTGCTGAATCCAGCGCACGCAAGGCGGCTTGGGTGCCAGGAGCACCACATGCTGATCGGCCAGTTGACCGGTCAGGGTGCGGCTGGACATAAAAACGAAGTCAGGCAGTTGACCTTGCGGTTGATCAGCATCGCTGAGGCTTGCGGTTAATTCAGGCTGGCGGTTCATGGGCAATCGAATTCATCAACGGATAGCACCGGTTTGTGCAGCGTTTCAGAGCTGGCTTTTTAAAAATTGCGCAATTCGGAGCGCTGGAAGAGCAACCCGATTTCCTGAAACAACAATTTTTGTTGAATCACATCCGAACATTACGGCAGGCTATCGGGACAGATCTTCGTATTTTGTTACCGCCGGTTGCCCGGCAGCAGCTGCAGCTCGGCCTCCGTGATGGTTTGAACCTTTGTCGGACCAACTGGGAAAACCACCCCGCGCGCCTTGAGCATCTCCATGGCCTTGCGTTGCCATGTTGCAAAGGGCTCGATCAAATCCCCGGCAATCTCCACCGCGCGGCCAAGCCGAGGGAGCTGGTAGCTGTATCCCTTTTCCAGCAATTGCACGACGCGCTCGAACTGGTTGAGATGGGCGGCTCTCACGGCGATGGTGTCCCCGAACTTGTTGTAGGGCCGATTGATGTCGACCTTGGCAAGCATGAGTTCCCATTGCCGCCAGTCGCCGGTATCAATGCCGTGCAGCAGGGCTTGGCTGATGCCTGTGCGCTCGGACTTCAAGCTGTACACATTGGCCTCGGCCCCCGCATCCAGCAGGGCTTGAAGCGGGCCAGGGTCGTTGCGCCTCACGGCGATGTAGACGACAGAGGTGCAATCGTCGCCGATGGGCTGATTGGGGTTGGCCCCCGCTGCCAATAACGCTTTCACGCCTGCAACGCTGTCGCAGCTCACGGCCCATGCCAGCGGCGTGAGGCCGCGCATCCCGGTGCCATTTGGGTTGGCGCCCTGTTGCACCGCACTGCGCACCGCGCGTTCGTCACCCTCGCAGGCGGCCTGCGCCAAGCGGCGCAATCCATCGTCAGCAAAGACATCCGATGTCGTCCTGTCGCCTACTTTGTGTTCCATGCATCCCCCCTGTTGCGAGAACGCCAGCAGCACCACCAAATGCAGCAGCCAGCGTTTTCTGGACTTCGATTTCAACGGCTGTTTCAACGAAAACATCAGTTCCCCCACTTCAGTAAGTTCATACGGCTGGCCATCGAATAAATCATCGTATCCATGAAGTGCTGTCGAACCATGGCCGGTAGCTTGTAGGTCTGCTCATTGGTGAAGGTGTTGCCGTAGGTAAATGTGTTGCCGACCTGCACAGGGGCCTCGGATGCCGGAAACTTGTAGCGGTTGCCTTGAACGGCGGGCATGTTCGCCAATTCCTTGGCCGTCCATTGGCCCGCCGCATTTCCGACCAGGCCGCCCGCCGCCCCACCTACAAGCCGGCCAAAGAACGGCAAGCCCTGGCGCGCGGCGTCGGCCAAGACCAGTTTGCCGCCATCTTGCACGAAGCTCAGCGCATCGCCGTTCAAGTTGTAAGCCGTAACCAGTTCAGACGCTCGCGAGAAGTCCCTGCCCCAGCGGCTAATGGTGTTCGGATGCACGGCTGCGGAATTGAACACCGTGGCCTTGGAATCTGTGACCAGTGCCTGTGCCATGGCCAGGCCACCGCCGAGGGAGTGGCCGACGTACTCGACGTTGAAGCCGCTGAGCTTCAAAGAACGAGCGTTTGTGATGGCCTGCTCATACTGAGGTGTTTCCTTCCCGCGCCCCTGCTCCAGGTTGGCGATGATGTCACCGCCCATGTCATCGGTACCGCGATTGACATAAATGAGGCGGGTGTTGCCGCTGGCATCCTTGGTTTGGTACAGCGCCGCAAAGTAGCCATCTGCGAGGGTGCCATTGAGCGCCGCTGCCGTCATACCAAACTTGCCCAGCGCCGCGTCGCCCTCCACTCGGCTGGTATCCCTGGGCATCAGCTCCGGAATGCTGCGGTTGAAGTAAACGTCCTTCCCCAGCAGCGCTCGGTCAAAGACCGGGCCAAACGCTTCCATCTGCCGCAAGGCTTCGGGGTTGTTTGTCAGGTAAAGCTCGCGGTTGGTGGACATGTCTGTGCGAAGCCCCTCCACACGCTCCTTGATCGCGACCAGCATGGCCACGTTCGACGCTTTGTCGAGTACGGCATCCGGCACGGTAGGGCTCATGGGCTCGGGCGCACCTGCCGCCGCGGCAACCGGCAGCGCCTCGGCTGGCGGAATCAATTGCGCCAGCGCGTTAGCGTAGGCACCGCGCTGCGCGGCCGACGTGGGTTGCCACCGGGGCCGCTTGACCCCATCGTCAGACCCGCCTGCAGTTGCTAACGAATTCAGCCCGTCGGCTTCCAACTCCGCAGCCAATGGGGCGGCATGTTGGAGCGCCTCTGCCGGAGACATTCCATTGGCGATCAGTAGCCGAGCCACTTGGCTCTTCGCGTCAGTGCCTTGAGTAATCTGCTGAGTCAACGCGGAAGATTGAGCTTTGGCGGCCTGCTGGCTCTTGCCGCTGGCCCACTGCGATGCCGTGGAGCTGGCCGCGCCCAGGAAAGCTTGGCCCAGCGTGCGGCCGCTGCTCATGCTGTCACCCTGGATGGCCGAGCCGACGAGGTTCACGCCTACGTTCTTCACATAGGCCTCTGCGAGTTTCCCCCACGAGAAGCCGGTGCTGAAGTCGGGAACTCCTATTTTCCCTCCTAGGTAGGACACTGCTCCCGCTGCCGCGATGCCCCGGAAGTCGATGTCCTCCTGCTGCCCCATCGCCACCGAGACGCCCTGCTGCACGGCGTTGCTCACCATGGCACTGACCACCGGGCTGGCGTAACCGCTCATGCCCCAGGTCACCGCCGCTGCTGCCAAACTCGGCGCCGCCTGGCGGGCACCGTCGTTGGCACTGCCGGTGTTATACCAGCCGTAGTACGCATCCCAAGCCGCCCCGGCCAACGCCCCGCCGTACCCACCCGCATACCAGGTGAAGACCGAGCCCACCACCGTGGCCGCAGTGCGGCCGATGGCATACAGGTCACGGTTGCTGGCGATCTCCTGGTCCACATAGGCCTGCCCCGGCATGTAGTGGAAGGCCATGTTGATGTTGTCGATGCTCGGGCGCAGCAGCGCCTTCGTCGTCCACTGCAACTGCTCCGGCGCGCTGTGGAAGGCCGCGTTCAGATCGCCACTGGCCAGATCCCTCAAGTGGTCCAGCGGGTTGCGCCCGTTGAACGGATCGAACGACCGGTACCACTTGTCCTTCTTTGGCTTGGGCTGCGGGATGTAGGGCAAGCTGCTGCCGATCACTTCCGTCGGGTCGTGGGCGACGAAGCTGCCTTCGTTATTGGTGGAGCCCCTGACCACGCCCGGAATGCGCAGCACCTGCCCCTGCGTGAGCTGGGCGCTGTCGGCAATCGCGTTGGCCTCGGCGATCAAGGCCCACAGGCCGGCATCGCCCAACGTCGCCTTGGCGATGCTTTGCAGCGTGTCGCCTTGCACCACCGTGTAGGTCGAGGCGCCTTGCGCCGCCCCTTCCCCCATCGCCTGGTAGACGAAGTTGAAGTCCTGATCGGCGATGAAGCGCAGCGTGCCGCCGCTGTCGCGCGGCGCATCCGGATCCACCATCTCGCCATAACGCCCCATCACCTGGCCGTTGGCCACGAGCTGGAACTGCTCGTTCTGCGTCGGGTCCTGCGGCTTCTTCACCTGCCACACCCGCAGCACGTTGCCCGCCGCATCGGTCACGAAGTAGCGCGTGTCGCCCGAGTCCTTGTTGTTGGGGTCGATGATGCTTGTGAGGTGCCCGTTGGCGTCGTAGGTCTTCAGCAGGCTGCCGCTGGCCGTCGTCGTGCGCGTGCCTTCGAAGTTGCGGGTGTTGTCCTGCCGGTACCCCAGCGTCGTCGTCTGCAGATAGCCATCGCGGTAGACATACCCGTTGCGGTAGGTCGTCAGCCCGCCGTCGTTCGGCGCCAGCAGGTTCTTCACCGTGTACTGCAGCAGGTTACCCGCGGCGTCGAAGCCGTTCTGGTACTGCTGGCCCTGCGCGTCTTTGGGTGTCCCGGCCGCCACCTGGTCGCCGGCTTGGTAGGTGATCGCGCTGGTGGCCTTGTAGTCGTAGCCCCCGCTGCGGCCCTTGACGTGGCTCCAGGTCTGCTGGCGCACCATGCGCCCGAGCAGGTCATACTCGCTGCGCACCGTGTCGTCGCCCATGCCGGCGTTGATGTTGCCGTTGGCGTCAAAACCGTACAACAGCCCCAGCGTTTGCCCCGCGATCGCCTGATGCGGCCCCACCTCCACCACCTGGCCCAGCGCGTCATAGCGCCGCCTCTCCAACGCGAATGCCGTCGCATTGACCCGCCCGTCGAACTCCACCGCTGGGCGCACCCCGTCGTAGTAGGCCGGGCTCGTCACTTGCGGCATCGGGTCGCCGCCACCGGTGTGGCCGTCGTTCGCATCGGCATCCGGCGCCGCGGTGCCGGCCGTGCCGTCGTTCTCGCCGTCCACACCCGTCGTGCCGTTGAAGCCGCCATCGGGTGAGCCGTCGGCGTTGGCGCCGCCAGTGCTGCCGTCTGCGCCGTCTGCACCGCCCTCGCCCCCTTCGCCATCACCCCCCGCCTCCAGGATGTTCCGCCTGTCGTCGGACGGGTCCACCGGCTGCGTCGTCCTGCGCGCGTCTTCCTGCTTCACGTCGTCCCGCGTCAGCGCCACCAGCCGGTTCTGCGCATCGAACTCGTAGCGCTCCGTGATCACCTGGTCCGCCTGCACCGCCAGCCCCGCGATGCCGGTGCTGGACACCAGCTTGCGCCCGCGCTGCGTGTCGCTCTCACGGTTGCCGGCGCGGTCGTAGGTCAGCACGTGGCTGTCCTCGTCCAGCCGCACGCCGTTCGGATCCGCACCGTTCAAGGCCTGCCGCAGGCTCTCGTGCACCGCCATCGAATCCAGCACGCCGCCGCCAGCGGCCACCATGGACCTCAGGGCGTCGGCGGTGGCGCGGTTCAGGTTCACCCCCACCTGCCGGTTCATCGCGTCGTAGACGAAGTGCTGTTCCTGCACGTCCGCGCCGTCGTTGATGCCCGGGCTGGTCACCGTGTGGTTCACCTGCGTGGCGATCCGCGTGCGGTTGCCCACCAGGTCGTAGTCGATCTGGACGCTGGCCGTCGGGTGCTTGCCTGCCGGGGTGGCCAGGTAGCCACCACCGCCGTAGCGCCCGCCCGCGCCCACCGCCGTGGGCAGCGGCAGCGGCTTGCCCGCCAGGTGGCCGGCCCATCCCCCCGGCAACGGGTTCTCCACGGCCCGGTAGCGGATGTCGTACTGCGCCTTCGGGATGCCGTGGTTGCTCATGAACAGGTCCACCAGCCCCGCGTCGATCTCCCGCATCGGCGCCGCCGACAGCGCGATGTCCTGCGTGCTCAGGTCGAACTCCCGCATGTACCTCGCCAACCCTTGCCCGTCGTTGTTCACGATGAACGCCCGGATGTCGTGCTGCACCCTTGCCGCTTGCGCCAGCTCTGGCCAGTCGAAGGCTTCGGCGCGCTGGGTGTAGTCGTATTGGCTCTGCTGCAGCCCGGCCTGGGCGAACCAGTCGCGCAATTGCGTCTGGCTCAGGCCTGCGGCGCCGAAAGGAGGGTAGTGCAGTGGGGTGCCGCTGTTGTGACGGGTTTCCTCGTAGTGGGCCGGGATGCGCCGGCTGGCGGCCTCCAGCTCTTGCAGGCTGATGCGGTACTTGAGCATGTAGACCGCCAGGGCGTGCGCATCGGCGGGCTCGGCCATGCGGATGGCGCCGCCGCTGCCGCCCGTGGCTGGCACAAAGCTGGCCAAGAGGCCATACAGGCTGTCGCTGCGAGCCCGGTCGGCCGCTTGCTCCGGCGTGGGCGGCGGCAGCGGCGTGTCGACGCTGCTGTTGCCCGAGTAGGCCGGGTTGTTGCTGATCGCGGCCTCGGCTTCACGCGCCACACGCGCCTGCTCGCTGGCGATGAACGCCACGTCGTATTCGATGCGCGACACGCCGATGCCCCAGCCGTTGGCCTCGAAGTAGCCGCGCACGGCGGACTCCGTGACGCTGCCCGCCCCGCTGCCCTGGGCGATCTCCACCGCCTGGCGCAGCTCTTCCACGCTGACGTGGTGCCTGACCAGGTAGGCGGCCATCGCCCGCGGCCCGGTGGCCGCCTCTTGGCGCGGACCGGAGATGCGCAGCCAGGTGGTGGCGATGTTCTGCAGGCGCTGGTCGTGGCTTTGCGCCGGGGGAATCGCGGCCGGGCCTGCGGCCGCGTTCCTGGCGTCCTTCATGAACTGGCGCGCCATGGCGGCGGTGAGTTCGGGCTTCTCCGCGCTCAACAGGCCGCTCGTGCCGGCGCCTCGGCCAGACAGATTGCTCGGCAGGCTGGCGGGGTCGTAGTTGACGGCATCGATCCCGAAGCGCGCGAAATAGTCGCGCACCACCTGCACCTCCACCCCGTGCGCGGTGGCCAGTTCGGCCGCCGTCACGCCGTACTGCAGCATCATCGCCGCGATCGCCTGGGGCTGGTTGCCCACCTGGCCGGGTGCGGCCCGCTGGGTGGACGCGAACCCCTGGGCGTCCAGGTGCCGCGCGGTGATGGTCTGGATGCTGTTGCCCGGGTTCATGCGCCCAGCCACGTCGCCGCCGCCGGTGGCATGGTCCAGATCGAGCAGGAAGGTGTCGGGAATGCTGCGGTAGGTGATGTCGTACTGGCTTCGCCCGATGCCGTTGTTCTTCATCAGCAGGTCCACCAGGCTCGGCAGGATCTCCCGCGTGGGTGCCGCGGCCAGCGCGATGTCCTGCGTGGTCAGACGCAGGTCGACCATCAGCTGCGCCAGGGCGTGGGCGTTGCCCTGGGTGATGCAGGTGACGATCAGGTCCTGCACTCGCTGCGACACGTCGGGGTTGAACACCTCCGCGCGCTGCGCGAAATCGTACTGGCTGGCGCTCAGGCCGTGGTTGCGGAAGTACAGCTGCAGCTGCTGCAGGCTGATGCCGTTGGCCGCGGCCAGCTCCTCCGGCCGCACGCGGAACTCCAGCATGATGCGCGACAGGGTCTGCGGCCGCAGCAGGTTGGCCTGCATCAACAAGCGCAGGCTGTCCTTGCGCGCCTGGCTCGTCTCCTCACGCTCCGGCGCCGCCATCTTGGCGAATTCGATGTCGTAGTCGTAGTCGGCGATGCTGTTGGACTGGCCGTTGGACTGGCTCTTGTAGCGGTTCTCGAAGTAGTCCTTGATCCACTCGCGGCTGGGCACCTGCCCGTTCTGCACGATGCCAATGGCCTGCGCCAGCTCGCCCAGCGTGATGCGGTTGCGCTGCAGGTAGGCCGCCATGGCCATGGGACCGGTGGGGTAAGGTTTGTCGTTGCGCAGCTCACTCAGTTGCGTCCACACGTAGGCGATGTGGTGGTAGCGCTGGCCCAGCTCGTAGCCTTGCACCGCCACGGCCGCGCCGGTGATGCGGCTGGGCTCGCCCGCGCCGTACATGCCGCGGTGCCAGGCGGCGAACTCTTCCAGGCCCATGCCGCGGTTGTCCTGCTTCCAGGCGGCATAGATGTCGGGGTTGAAGAGCTGGTAGGTCTTGGCGTCGAAGTTGACGGGCTGGTTCTGCCAGTCGGTGCCGGGATCGGTACCGATGGCGAAGCTGTTGATGCTCTCCACCTGCACCAGGCGGCCCAAGTGGTCGTAGCGGTTCTCATTGCCCTGGTAGGCCGCGCCGTCGTGCGTGGTCAGTTCCAGGGTGCGGTGGCCGGCCAGGTCGTAGTCATACAAGGAAACCTGCCCGTTCGCGTCGTCGTTGATGCGGGTGAGCTGGCCCGCGGCGTCGTACTGGTAGCGGGTGCTTTGCCGGGCAGAGACGATGCGCTGGGGGTTGCCCTGGGCATCAAGCACGACCTTGCCGTCTTCGCCCTTGGCGGTGTACTGGCCGGTCAGGTTCGCGCTCCAGACGTCTTCCTGCTGCCGCACCAGCTGGCGGGCGTTGTCGTAGGTGTAGCGGATGGTCGTGCCCTGGTCCGCCGTGACGACGGCGCGCACGTCGTTGCCGGGCGTCACCGCGTCGGTGCTGTGCTCGGAAACCTGGCCGAAGTAGTCGCGCTGCCAGGTGTTGGCGCGGCCGTTGGCGTCTTTCTCCTGGATCTTCTGGTCCTGGTTGTCGTACAGCACCTGGTTGCCCTGGCCGAGGGCATTGCGGGTCTGCATCAGGTTGCCGCGCAAGTCATAGGTGAAACGGGTGGTACGGGCCTGGCTCGTGTCCAGGCCCATGGCGGCCGTGGCCTCGCTGACGGTGAGGACGGCGTTGTCCTGGCGCAAGGGGTCCAGCGCGTCGTGCCGCGCACTGGCGAGCGACGAGAGCGCCGGCTTGGCGCTGGCGAGCAAGCCCTCGGTCTGGGCGAGCTTGCGGCCCAGTTCATCCCACTCCTGCAGGTCCACGGTGTAGCGCTTGCTGTGGCGCTGGGGGCCGATGTTGTTCACGACGAGGTTGTTGCCCGAATCGCGCGAAACCGTGTCGACTTCCACCGCGGCACGCACGATGGCGTTCACGCGGCCGAGCTTGTCCAGCAGCAGCTCGGTGGTGTTGCCTTTGCCGTCGGTGCGGCTCACTTCGTTGCCGAACGCGTTGTAGCCGTGGTGCTCGACGCTGCCGTCGGCATGCAGCTCTTGCAGCAGCTGGCCGGTGGCGTTGTAGCGCTTGGCCTGCACATGGCCCAGGGCGTCGGTGGTGGCCACCTCGCGGCCGAGACGGTCGTACTGAACACGGGTGGTGGCCAGCGTCCGGTTGATGGACTCGGCGCTGGTCTGGTCCACCGTGGTCTGCTGAACGACCTTGTTCTGGGCGTTGTATTTGAAGGTGGTCTGGTACTGGGCGCTGCGGGGGTCGGTGATGAGAATGAGGTTGCCCCAGCGGTCGTACTGGCGCTGCACGGTGGGCGCAGCCAGGCGGGGAGCGCTGGCGTCGGGCGGCGGCGCGCTGGACAGCAGGGGCGCGGCCTGGTCCGGCCCCTTCAGCGCGATGATGCGGTCGGTCGGCAGGGTGTAGCCGTACTTGGCGAAATGCTCGCGCATCTGCTGGGCGGTGAAGCCGAGCGAGTCGCCGATCTCCTGCAGCGTCCAGCCGTACTGCTTGGCCCAGGCATAGGCTTGGGCGGTGGAGGGGGTGTCCCATTCGGGCTTGCCCCAGTCCAGTGAGCGCAGGTAGCCGCCGATCTCCGCCACGGTGTGCCGGGGCGCCTGGGGTGTGAGGGTGCGCGGCACGGCAATGAGGGTGTAGCCGTACTTGGCGAAGTGCTCGCGCATCTGCTGGGCGGTGAAGCCGAGCGAGTCGCCGATCTCCTGCAGCGTCCAGCCGTACTGCTTGGCCCAGGCGTAGGCTTGGGCGGTGGAAGGTGTGTCCCATTCGGGCTTGCCCCAGTCCAGGGAGCGCAAATAGTCGCCGATCTCCGCCACGGTGTGCCGCGGCGCCTCCGGCGTGAGGGCGCGCGGCACCGCGCTGAGGTTGTAGCCGTACTTGGCGAAGTGCTCGCGGATTTGCTGGCCGGTGAAGAAGCCGAAAGCGGCGCCGATTTCATCGAGCGTCCAGCCGAATTCCTTGGCCCACAGGTACATCTGCCGCGTGCTGGCGGTGTCCCACTGTGGCGTGCCCCAGTCGAGCACGCGCAGCAGGTTGCCCATCTGTTCGATGGTGTGTTTCACGCCCGAGGTGGCGACGGTGCCCGAGCCCACGTAGCCCTGGGCGGCCGTCCAGCCTGCGAAGCCGTCGGCGGCGCCGTTGGACAGCAGGTAGGTGCCGATCTGGTTCAGGGTGAGGCCGGTGGCGAAGGCCAGGTCGGCGGCGTCCACGCCGTATTGCGCCATCGCCTGCATGATGGCCGCCGGGTTGTGCTGCTCGTTGCGCCAGACGGCCTTGATGGTGTCCCACTGTTCCTGCGGTCGCTGGCGCGGCGGCAGCACGAGTTGCGCCCCCATGGAGCGGCCCACGGTGAGGGCGGCCACCGCCTGGCCGATGGCGGCAGCGGCTACGGCGCCCAGGTTGAGGGCGGAATCAGGCTGCGAAGCGGACGCGGAGGCCGCCTGGACCCGCGCCTCGCCGGTGGCGGGCGCAGGCGCGGCCGTGGCGTTGCCGCCGCCGACCACGAAGGCCTGGTGGGACGCAATGGCCGGTGTCGGCGCCGGCACGCCGCCGCCGCCGAAGACCGCGATGTAGGCCGGCGCAGGCGCCGTGGCGGCCGCTTTGGCCTCCAGCAAGGCATTCAGGGCGATCTGGGCGTTCTGCGCTTCGATCATGGCCTGTTGGTAAACCTGGTCGGCCGCGGCGGCTTCCGCCGCTTTCAGCGGAACCTGGGCGGCGATGCTTTGGTAATCGCTTTCCGACCAACCGGTGGACGCATCCAACGAGCCATGCAGCTGCAGGTGCTCGGCGCGCATCTGGTTCCAGGTCTGCAGCGAGAGCTGCGCATGGTTGGAGGCGGAGCCGGTGTAGTGGCGGGTGGTGAAGGCGTAGCTGACCTGGGTGGCGGCGGCATCGGCTTTCTGCTGGGCCTGCTGGATGGCGGCGTCCAGTTCGGAGGTGGCGGGGATCGGCGCAGGTGCAGGCACCGAGGCATAACCCATGAGGGCCAGGGCGGCGGCAGTGGAAACGGCGCCGGAAGCGTGCGCCGATGCGTTGCCGCCGGCGGGCGGGTTGCCGAAGGCGGCCGTGTTGACGGCCGGCGCCGGCGTGACATTCCCGCCACCGACCACGAAGCCCGGCGAGGGCGCGGGCGCCGGGGACGGCGTGCCGGCTGAACCGCTCAAAGCAGGCAGCGGCGCATCGGGCAATTGCGGCGCGGCGCTGCCGCCGGCCTGTGCGGCGGCGGCCTCTTGCGCGGCGACGACCCGTTCAGGCTGGCGTTCCTCGATCACGCGGCCCAGGGCATCGCGCACGTAGTCGGTGCGGCGAACATCCTTGAGCGCGGCCACGGCCTGGATGCCGGTCAGGCGTGGATCGTTCAGGTCGAGGTTGATGTCCAGGTAACCCTGCAAGTCGAGATTGCCGCGGCCCACGCCGGCGCTCTGGATCTGTGCGGTGCGGTTGCCTTGCGCATCGTAGAGGTAGAAGGTGACCTGCCCGCCCTCGGCATTGGTGGCCAGGAGGCGGCCGGCGGCGTCGTAGCGGAACCATTCCTGGGCGCCGCTGTCGGCCTCGGACTTATGGGCACCCATGCGCCAGTGGCCTGCTGCGGCGTCGAAGAAAACGTCTTGCTCCCGGGCGTTGGTTCCACGGCTGACCACTTCGCCAAAGGCGTTGTAGCGCTGCGCCTGCAGCACGAGGTTGGAGGCCATGACGCCCAGGTTGGCGCCGGGCTCGACGGTGCCGATCAGGCGGCCCAGGGCGTCGTAGTCATAGAGGCGGAAGGCGGTCTGCACGGCGATTTGATTACCGGACAGGGCCTGCCACTCCTTGGCCGCCTTGCCCAGGGCGTTGTACGAGACGTAGCGGTTGATGCCCAGGGCATCGGTGTTCTGGATGGCCTGGCCTTGGTTGTTGTAGAGGGTAAGGCTGGTGCGGTCGTCGACGTCGCCCGGTGCCTTGGCCAGGGCGTCGGCGGCGGTGGTTTCGTCGGCGCCGTCGACCGCCCCCTGGGCGTGTTCGGTCTGGCTGAGCACGTTGCCGAAGGCGTCGCGCCGGTAGGTGATGAGGGGGGTGGCCTGCGCGTTGGTCTGGCTGTCGAGCACGGTGCGGGGCGCGGCCACGGCCAGGGTGCGGCCCAGCGCGTCGTACCAGTTGTAGGTGAGGCCGCCCGCGGCGTCCTGGATGCGGATGAGGTTGCCCACGCCGTCGTAGCCGAAGTGGGTGACCAGGTCGCTGACGACTTCGATGGTGCTGCCGGCTTGGCTCTCCCGGTGCGCGCCGACCTGTGTTTCGCGGATCTTGCGGCCCGCCGCGTCGTAGTCCCAGCGGGTGGTGCGGTCCTGGCTGCTGGATTGGGGCGGTTGGGGCACGGCGCCGCCGTTGGCTGCGGCACCTTGCCAGCCCTGCAGGGCCTGGGCGTATTCGGTGCGTTCCAACAGGTTGCCGGCATCGTCGAAGCGCTGCGTGGTCAGGTAACCCAGCGCGTCGACGCTGGCCACTTGCTGGCCACGTTCGTCGTAGTAGAAATTCTGCGCGGCAGTGGTCTGGCCCGCGCCCTGCGTGGTCAACACCTGCACCAGGTCGCCCATGGCGTCATAGCGGTTTGTGGTGGTTTTGCCGACGGTGGCGTAGGTGTTGCTGCCAGAGTCGAAGACGAAGGTTTCGGGCTCGATCACCCGGACCGCGCGGCCGAGCGCGTCGTATTCGGTCCGCAGTTGGCGGTCTTCGCCGCTGCGCAGGCTGTCGGCGATGGCGCGGACGTGGTCGGTGGACAGTGTCAGGGGCAAGCCGGTGCCGCCGGCGAGCTGGCCGCTGGCGCGTGCGTACCGGGTGAGAGTGGTTTCTTCGCCGAAGGCGTTGCGGTCATGCCGGGTGATGTGGCCCAGGGCATCGATGTCGAAAGCGAGGCGACCGAGTTTGTCGTAGGTCTTGTAGTTGAGGTGGCCGGCGGTGTCGCGCTGGGCCACGGCATTGCCGAAGGCGTCGTAGAAGGTCTCGGTGAAGAGACTGGCGGACTTTTCGAATTCGATGCGCGCCAGGGGCGAGCTGGTGGGCGTCAGCTTGTCGCGGGTGGGGTCGGGGTCGTGGATGTCGACCGTCGGCAGCAGCGTCCGGGTCTGGCGACCCAAGGCGTCGTAGGCGTACCGCACCTGGCGCTGCTCGGGACGGCCCACCGCATCGGTGCGGCTGACGAGGTTGCCCAGCGCGTCGTATTCCAGGCGGGTAACGATGCCCTGGGTTTGCTGCACGCCCTGCCGCAGGGTGCCGCCCACCACGATGGTGGTGCCGAGCTGCACCTGGGGCGAGGTCTCTTGCGTCAGGCGGCCGGCGGCGTCGTACTGGTAGGTCCAGGTGGCGCCGTTCTTGTTGGTGAAGGAGGTCTTGCGGCCCAGGCCGTCGTAGCTGAACACTTCGGCTTTCTGCAGCGCATCGACGCTGCGGACCAGGCGACCTGCCTGGTCGTATTCGAAGTGGTCGGTGCGGTCCTGGCTGTGGGTGGACAGACCGCTGACGGTGCCGGCAGCGTCCACCGTGACGGGGTCGTGGTGGCGCGTGGTCGCGGTCACGCGCCCCAGCGCGTCGAGCTGGTGGTAGGTCGCGTGGCCTTTGCCGTCCACGCTGAGGGTGAGGCGGCCCGCGGCGTCGTAGCCTTGGGTCTGGACACGGTTGTGGCCTGCAGGATCGGCAGCGAGGCGGACGCGGACGTCCTGCTCGCCGGCCGTGGCCAGCAGCCCGCCGGTGTTGATGGCGGCCGCATGCCGGATGGTCTGGATGACGGCGCCCCGCGCGTCGAAGCGCTGCTCGGTCACCGATTGCTCCGCGTCGACCATGAAGACCTGGCGGCCTGCCGCGTCATAGGCGAAACGGGTGACGCGGTTGCCGGGGTCGGCGTCGGCGGTGACGGCGACCGCGCCGCCCAAGGCGCTTTCGATGTTGCCCTGGCGGTACTGGTTGACGCCGGCTCCGCCGCCCAGGCTGAAGCCCAAGCCGGCGCTGGGCGGGCTCACGGTGCGCGCGTGCGCGATCTGCTGGGTGACGCGGCCGGCCGCGTCATGGACGAACTGGTTGACCTGCCCCAGCGCGTCGATGCTGTAGGTTTGCCGATTGGCGCGGTCGTAGACCAGGTCGGTGGCGCGATCGGCACCGCTTTGGGCGACGCCACCGGACTGCACCGCGGTCCGCAGGTCCGCACTGGCGTTCAGGGCCGTGGCGTACTGCACCGTCTTGATGAGGTTGCCCACTTCGTCGTAGGCCATCTGCGTGACTGCCCCGGCGCCGTCCATGCGCCATTGCAGCCGGCCCACGGCGTCGTATACCTGCTGGGTGCGCGCGTCCCTGCCGCTGTCGGCGATGACCGCGGTGGCGTTGTCCAGGTCGGCCGCCTGCAGAGGGGTCTGCGGATCGACGGTGCGGGCGTAGGCGATGCGCTCGGTGACGTTGCCATTGGCGTCGAAAACCTGCTTGACGACGGCGCCGGTGGCGTCGATCTGGTGCGTGGCGCGGTTGGCCGCGTCGTACACGGTGGAGACGCGCTGGTCGCGGCTGTCGTCCGCCACGGGCAGGGGGAGACTGGCCGGCGTCCAGGCGCCGGAACCCGCACCCGCGATCGACACGCGGGCGGCGTAGGCCCGCCGTTCGACGACGTTGCCGTTGGCGTCCAGGCGGTAGGTGGTGACCTCGCCCTCTTGCCCGCCCGACACCTCGTTGACGGTGGCCCTGAGGCGGCCATCGTTGTCCAGCACGCGGTGCTCCACGGCGTCCTGGTTGCTGACGCTGACGCGGCCGGTGATCTGGGCGAGCCTGTCCATGCCGGCAGGACTGCCGGCGCCGCCGAGAGTGAAGCCCGACTCCAGGCCTGCGGTGTTGATGGCTTGGGCGTACCGGGTGACCTTGACCACCCTGCCCTCCCGGTCGTGGTCCTGCCGCTGGGTGCCGCCCATCGCATCCACGGTGTAGACCAGGCGCTGCTCGTGGTCGTAGGCGTAGGTGGTGGCGTTGCCACCGGCGTCGATGCTGCGCGTCAGGTTGCCCGCGGCGTCGTATTCATAGCGCCGGGTGAGGTTGAGCCCGGTGTGCCCGGCGCTGGAGGGGTCAAGCACTTCTTCGATGCGCCGGCCCGCATTGTCATAGGTGTAGTGGGTTTGAATGCCTTGAGCGTCAGTGGCCACCAAGGTGCGGCCCTGGGCGTCGTAGCGGTATTGGGTTTGCAGATTTAAACCGCCGACGTCCTGCGTGATGCGCACCGCCTGGCCGTTCAGGTCGTACTCGGTCTGGCTGAGCACGCCGTTGGCGTCCAGCATTCCCACTTGCTGGCCTTTGGCATCGTAGGTGTAGCGGGTGACCAGCGCCAGGCCGGAGGGGTCGACGGTGCGGGTGAGCACACGGCCCACGGCGTCGTAGTCGAGCCGCGTCTTCGTGCCCCGCGCGTCGGTGACTTCGATCAGCCGGCCGGCGCGGTCGTAGGCGTTTTGCGTGGCGCTTCCGAGCTGGTCCTGGGTCTGGCTGAGAAGCTGGCCGTTCTTGTCGTACTGGTAGCTGGTGGTGTTGCCGCGCCCGTCTTGCACGGCAATGGTCTGGCCGTGGCGGTTCTGGGTGCTGACGGTCTGGATGCCTTCGGCGGTGGTGACGGTCAGGCTGCGGGCATGCTGGTCGTATTGGTAGCGGGTGGTGTGGCCGTTGCCGTCGCGCTGGGTGAGTACGCGGTCGAAGGCGTCGTAGGTGGTGGCGCGGCTGACGTTGCCCCGGTCGATGGTTTGCACCACGCGGCCCAGGCGGTCGTATTCGAAGCGGCTGCTGTGGCCCAGGGCGTCGGTCTGCTCGATGACGCGGCCGAAGGCGTCGTAGTGGGTCTGGGTGGTGATGTTCAAGCCACCGGCATCCACCGTGGTGCTGCGCTTGAGGCCACGCTGGTCGTACTGCGTGCGGGTGGTGGTGCTTCGGGTGCCGTCGATGTTCTGGGTCTGCGCCACCTGCTGCCCGAAGGCGTTGTAGGCGTTCAGCGTGATGTTGGACAGTGCATCCAGGCTCGCCGCCAGTTGGCCTCGCCGGTCGTAGGCGTAGCGGCGCACGCTGTCCAGCGACGTGTTCGCCAGACCCATCACGGCGGCGCGCACCGTGGCGTGGTGGGCGTTGCCGCTCTTCCAGCTTTGCGGCGAGGCAGCGGCCAAGGCGTTGATGTCCAACCGGTTGGCGTACTGGATGCTGTGGGTGAGTTCGCCCAGGACGTTGTAGCGGTTCTCCGTCACTTCGCCCAGGGCATTGACGGTGTAGACGAGCCGGCCATCGCTGTTGTAGAAGAAACGCGTGACGGCGCCGTTCTGGTCTTCCGTCGCGGTGCGCCGGCCTGCGGCATCAATGCTGTGCGTCAGGCCGTATTGGCGCCACACGGCGTCGACCTGGGAGGCCGTGGGGCTGGCGCCCGCGTTTGCCCACAACGCCACCAAAGCCGCGCTGCCCTCGGCGGTGAGTTCTCCCACCACGCGGCCTTGCAGGTCGTAACGGGATGACAGGGTGCGCTGCTCACTGCGGCCTTGGGCATCCAGCGCGCCCAGGGCTTTGTCGGTCTGGATGAGCTGGCCGACGTTGTCGTAGGTGTACCGGGTCACCGTGCCTTGGGGGTCGACCTGGGTACTCGCCTGGTTCAAGGCGGTGTAGGTCCAGCGTGTGGTTTGGTCTTGGTGGCTGGGGCTGCTGCCTGCGGCTGTTGAAGGCGCAGGACGCAACTGGGCCAGGGTGGTGCCGGCGCTGACTTGGGCCGGGTCGATCAGGGCCAGGTTCGCATAGCGGGTGCTCTGCACCTTGTTGCCGCGCTCGTCGAAGCGGTGTTCGGTGAGCACCCCCTCGGCATTGAGTTCGCCCACGCGCTGGCTCTTGGCATCGTAGAAGAACCACTGGTGGCTGTCTTGCGCGCTGTTGGCAACGCTGTTTTGCGGACGGAGTTGTGCCAAGGTGCCTGCAGCCCACAAGGCGGCTGGCGCGGGTGTGGCATAGGTGACGGTGTGGACCAGGCGGCCCGCACCGTCGTAGAAGTTCTCGGACAACACGCCCGCGGCATCCAGGCTGGCCGACAGGCGGCCATCGCGATCGTAGAAGTTGCGGCTGGCGCGGTCTTCGCCGGGGTTGGCGGTGACGCTGGCGTAGGCGGCCGTGGGGCTGGCGCTGAGAATGTTCTGCGCCAGGTCGTTTTGTTGCTGGCTGCTCAGTGCGGTGGCATACCGCACGGTGCTGGCGATGCGGCTGGCACCGTCGTAGCGCAGTTCACTGACGAAGCCGAGTTCGTCCACGGTCTTGGCCAGGCGCCCGGCCTCGTCGTAGAGGCTGAAGGTGCTGCGGTCGCGCGAAGCGTCCGCCGCGGGCCGCAGTTGGGCCAGGGTGACGTTGTTCGTGCGGGCTGCAATGTCGGCCTGCAGTGCGGCGAGCTGGCTGTTGCCCACGGCATTGGCATAACGAATGGTCTGCACCGCCTGGTTGGCGGCGTTGTAGCGGGTTTCGACCAGGGTGCCGTCGGCTTCGATGGATGCAACTTGGCGGCCCGCCGCGTCGTAAACGGCGTAGCTGCGGTAGCCCAGGGCGTCCTGGCTTTGCCGCAGGCGCCCGGCGGCATCGAAGTGCTGGACCGTGGCGCTCAGGGCGTTGCCCGGCACGGTGCTGGCCGCCTGCACGCTGCCTGTCATCTCGCCGATCCGGTTGTAGCTGCGCGTGGTGGACAGGCCGTTGGCTAGCAGGGTGGTGACGCGGTTGTTCGCGTCGTCGTATTGCGTCAACGTGGCCACGCCCAGCGCGTCGGTGAAGCGGTAGACGCGGGACAGGCCGTCATAGGCGTATTGGGTGACTGTGCCGCTGGGCAAAGCCCCGGGAGCGGGCGCAGTGAAGGGTCCCCCGCTGGACTCGATGCTTTTGAGCAATTGGCCCGCGGCGTCGTAGACGTGGTGCGTGGTGCTGGCCGAGCTGTCGGCGATGCCGTTGCCACTGGCGTCCAGCCGTTCGTAGCGCGTGCTGCTCGAGAGCTGGCCCCGGAAGTCGTAGCGGCTGTCGACGCGGATGGCGCTGGTTTTGTCGACCAGGCTGCTGTTCACCCAGGCGTCCATCGCGGCTTCGGTGACCGTGCCACCAGCGGTGAACAGGTCGCGGCTGTACTGGATGGCGGCCACTTGCTGGCCACGCTCGTTGCCACTCGTGCCCCAGCGGTATTCGCTGACGCGGCCTTCGGCGCTGATGGTGTAGCGCAGCTTGTTCTGGCTGTTGTAGACGTAGCGCGTGGTCTCGGCCTGGCTGGGCTGGGCGCTGCCTGCGCCATCCGGATCGGCCACGGCGTAGCGGGTCTGGGTGAGCAGTTGGTTGAGTTGGCCGTAAGTGCGGGTGGTGGTGTTGCCTGCGGCATCGCGCACCAGGGTCTGGTTGCCGTGGGCGTCGTATTCGTAGGTCGTGGTCTGGCCGCTCGCATCGGTGTGGCTGCGCAGCTGGCCGGTGGCGTCGTCGTATTGGTAGCGGGTGACCTGGCTGGCCCCGTCGACCTGCGGGCCGCGCACTTCGATGAGCCGGCCTTTGGCATCGCTGATGACCTGGGTCTGTTGGCCCAGCGGATCGGTGATGACGACGGCGCTGGCGCCGGCGGGCAAGGCGGTGTTGAAGTGGGCGGGCACCGTGACGGCCTGTGTGTTCACGGCGGGAGCCGTCACGTTCAGGCTGCTGGGCAGGTTTTGCAGGCGGGTGCCCGCCGCGGGCAGCGCGGCACCGGGGGCCAGGTTCAGCGCTTGCTTGAGGGCAGAGACGGTGGCCTCGCTGCCGCTGCCGTAAAGCGCCTGCGCCACGCTGGCCCAGGTGGCACCGGTGGGGATCTGGTAATACGGTTGACTGGCGTTTTCGAAACGGCGGGCGTACATGCTCGGCATGCCGCCTTGGGCCGTGGCCTCGGCCGTTTGTTGGGACCACACGACTTGCACGTTGCCCGTGGCGTCGATGCTGGCCACGGGCTTTCTGTTGATGCCGCCAGCGGCTTCGATCTGGGTGATGCCGCTCCATGTGCCGCCTTGTTGGCGCTGGGCAAAGATGCGTTCGCCCGATGAGTCGGTCTCCATGAAGGTGACCACGGCCTGGCCTTGGTCGTTGATGCTGGCGTTGGGTGCGCGCGCCGTGGCCAAGGTGGCGTTGCTGAGCAGATCAAACCCGTCTTTGAGCCAGGCGCCGTCGGCATAGCGGCGCGCATAGATGTAGCCGTCGCTGCCGCTGGGGCTGCCGCTGACGATGGCCAAAACGGCATGGCCGTTGCCGCTCATGCTCAGCGAGATCTCGCCTTTGGCGGAGCTGGACTGGCCATAGGTGAGCCCCCATTGCTGGCTGGCCGCAGTGAAGCTTTTCGTGTAAAGCGTGGTGCCCTGGATCCAGGCGGCCAGGCCGTTGCCTTGATTGTCGAAGGCGATCTGGAAGGTCTTGACGTCGACGCCCGTGTTCTCCAGCAGCGTGGCACTGGGCGTGGCCCAGGTGCCGGTTGCGGCGTTGTAGCGGCTGACGAACAAACTGGCGGCAGTCTCGCCCTGGACGGCTTGCACCCACGTCATGGTGGCATTGCCCGCGGCATCCATAGCCACGCGGGGGTATTGGTCGGAGGTGACGCTGTTGTTGTTGGCGCCGCCCACATCGTCCACTTGCACTGGGCTGGCCTGCCAGGTGCTGCCGTTGAAGACGTTGGCCACGGCATTCCAGCGATAGCCGTCGCTGCCGGCGAAGACGACGGTGGCTTTGCCGCTGTCGCTGATGGCACCGGTCGAGTAGTAGGCGCCGCCCACCAGGCCGTTGCTGAGCAGCGTGGGACCGCTGTCCCAGGCGCCTGCGACATAACGCCGTGCGTAGATGTTGGTGCCTTGTTTCCAGGTGACCAGCATGTTGCCGTTGGAGCTGGCCGAGAGGTGGGGCAGGACGGGGTCGTCCGCCGTGCCGCCGTCGATGGCGATGGGGGTGCTCCAAGTGCCGCTGGTTTTGCTGTAGGTGGCGGCCATGAGGTCTGGGCCTTGCGTCCACACCGACAGGCCGTCGCCATTGGGCGCATAGGCCACTTGCGGGCCATAGGCGGCCACGCTGCCGGTTTCCAGCGCCGTGACGGGCTTCCACTCCGGCGTGGGGGTGACGATGTTCTGCACCACCAGGCGGGCAGGCACGGTGACGGCCTGGGCGTTGAGCGTGGCTTGTTGGGTGACGGTCTCGGTGACGTTCAGGCTGCCGGGCAGGTTCTGCAGGCGGGTGCCCGCCGCGGGCAGCGCGGCGCTGCTGGGGAGGTTCAGGGCCAGTTTGAGTGCCGTGACGGTGGCATCGCTGCCGCTGCCGTAGAGCTGCTGCGCCACGCTGCTCCAGGTGGCGCCGGAAGGGACGAGGTAATAGGTCTCGCCCATGCTGTAGCGCCGGCCGAAGAGGCTGAAATTCCCCTCCGGCATGGTGACTTGCGGCCATACCACCTGCACGTTGCCGATGGCGTCGATGGCAGCTTGGGACACCAGCAGCGAGGCATAGCCGGTGGACTCCATCTGCGTGGCGGTCTGCCACGAGCCCCCGGAGAAGGTCCGGGCGAAGACTCGCTCGCCAGTGCCGATGTTCTGGTTGAACGCGATGACGGCCTGGCCATTGTTGTTGATGGAGGCAGTGGATGCGTAGGCCAGGGTAGCCGACGGATCGCTGATCACTTCGTGGGCCGTCCAGGCGCCGTTGACGTAGCACCTGGCATAGACGCCCTGGTTGCTGCCGTTTGTCCAGGAAAGGATGGCGTTGCCATTGGCGCTGACGCTCAGCGAGGGTTCGCCTTGGGCGGCGTCGCTCATCCAGACGTGGGGGCCCCACTGGCCCGTGCTGGCGGTGTAGTTCTTGGCGTACATCAGGCCGCCATGCCGCCAGGCGATGACGGAATCGCCATTGGCTGCCGAGGCGATGCGCAGGTTGGTGACGTCTGCGCTGGCGCCTTCGATGGTGGTGGAAGAGGGCGTGCTCCATTGGCCGGTGGCCACGCTGAACCGGGACATTTGCAGGCTGGCGGCGGTTTCGCCGACCGAGGGCTGCACCCAGACGGCGGTGGCGTTGCCGGCGGCGTCCATGGCCACGCGGGGCAACACGGTGTAGGTCGCGCTGGTGTCGTTGACGGTGCCCTTGTCGTCCAGGTTCACGGGGCTGGCCTGCCAGCTGCTGCCGTTGAAGGTGTTGGCCACCATGTCGTAGCGCCCGCTGGCCGGGTCGAAGAGCAGGAAGACCACGGTGGCGCGGCCGCTGTCGCTGATGGCGCCGCTGGAGAAATTGGGGGTCAGTCCAGGGGCCAGGGCGGGGATGGTGCTGGCGGTGGCGTCCCAGGCACCATTGACGAAGCGGCGGGCGGAGACGTTGTTGACGCCGTTGTGGACCTGGAACCAGGTCACCAGCATGTTGCCGTTGGCGCTGACGGACAAGTGAGGCAAGCGCGGATCGTTCTGCAGGTTGCCGTCGATGGCGACGGGCGCGCTCCAGGTGTTGCTGGCCTTGCTGTAGGTGGAAGCGAGCAGGTCGGTGCCTTGCACCCACACCGTCAAGCCGTCCCCATTCGCTCCGAACGCCACCTGCGGCCACTTGGTCGTCGCGCTGCCGGATTCCATCGACGTCACCGCGCCCCAGGCCGGTGCCGTCGTCTGCAGGTGGGTGGCCGTCAAGTTGGCGGTGGCGGATTGGGAGGTTTGATAACTCAGGCTGGCCGGCGGCGACAGCTGTTGCCCCAGGCTCAAGGCCGGGGGGTTACCCACGGCGGCGCGCAAGGCGGCCACGGCGGCTTCGTCTTGGGTGCTGAACAAGGTCTGGGTGATGGCCGCCCAAGGGTTGGCCGCCGCCAGGTCGGCGGCTTGCACGGTGTAGGTGCCGGCTGGCGCGGGACTCACCGCCGCGGCGGCCGCCGTACCGTCGTAACTCAGGCGCGTGGTGCGCCCACCACCTTCGGTGAACTGGGTGACGCGGCCCAGCGCGTCGTACTGGAAAGTGACCCGCGCACGGTTGCTCTCGGTGATGCTGGCGATGCGCTTGGAGCTGCCGTCGTAGGTGTAGCTGGTGCTGTAGGTCTTGCCGTCGTTGGGGCTGCCGCTGCCTGTGGCGGCCACGCTGTTGTCTTCCGGACTGAGGTCGGTGGTGACTCGCTCCAGCCGGTTGTCGCTGTCGTAGCTGTAGCGGGTGCGGGTGAGCACCTGGTTGCTGCCGGTCTGTGCGTTCCAGGCGGTGGTCTTGAGCTCCAGCAGGTTGCCGCGCCGGTTTTCGGCGGCGTCGTAGACCAGCTCGGTCTGGTTGAGTTGCTGACCGGTGGTGTTGGCCGTGGTGACCTGGGTCAGCAAGCCCGCATTGTCATAAGCATAGGCGACGGTGTTGCCGTCGATGTCTTGGGTACTGAGCAGGCGGCCCACCGCGCCGCTGGCAAAGGCACTGTAGGTTTCGCGCACGCGGCTGTCGCCATCCGTCCAGGTCCAGGTGGCGGTGCCGGCGCTATAGCTCAGCGTATCGTGCGCGCCCGTGCCGTCCTGGTTGACGTAGTGCGTGCCGTCGAAGGTGTAGGTTCGCTGCGAACCATCGGCTTCGACGCGCACCACGCTGCTGCCTGCGGCATTGACCGTACCCGTCAGGGCGGTGATTTGGCGGTAAAAGCCGATGCGCCAGTTGTCGTTGTTATCGCCATCCAACTGGGCCTGGCTGTTGTAGGTGCGCAGCACCTGGGCATCGGGCCCCAGGCCCACCAGCAACTCGTCGGTTCGCTGCACCACCAGGTTGCCTGTAGCGGTGTTGACGTACAGGCTCTCGCCCGAGGTGGTGCGCGCGGTGGCGCCGAGCACGCCTTGGCTTCCCAGCCGGTCCAGCGAGGAGCCGGTGAGCCCCAGGTCGTTGCCGCTCACCAGGGCCACGGCTTTGGGCAAGTAACCATCGACGTCGGCGGCGCTTGCGGGCAACGCGGCGGTGGCGGTCGCGTTCGACGTATCGGCGCCGACGGCCGCGGTGTCGTCAAAATGAACCCCGGTCGACAGCAGGGCCGAGGTGGTGGCCGAGGTGGTGGCTGTAGCGCCCCCCGCACCGCCCAGGCCATATCCCATCAGCACCATGGCCATCCGCGCGGCCTCGGGGTCTCTGATCCCGGCTTGCGCCGCATCCACCGCCCCGCCGGCCGAGCCCGTCGCGTCGTTGTACAGAAAGTCGTAACTCGGACTGGTCTGCGTTCCCTCCCCCATCTGCGCCAATGCCGTCACCGTTTGAGTTTGATTCTCTTGCGTCGCGGGCTCTTGCGTGACGGCTGCACCGCTGCTGCTGTCGGAGGTGTTCGGACCTTGAATGATGGAACTCATGACATGACTTTCTGAATTTTTTGTTGATCAATCAGCGGCCTGCGCAGCCACCGAGGCTGTGTGGACCGCTTGGCCCCCTGCGCCCTGAATGGCGGAGAGAACGGAGCTAGCGGAAACAGCAGGGGTTCAAACGAACGGTGGCGCCCCGCGGCGGGACGCCGTGCGCGGCAGGCGCCGCCACGCGCTGGACAGTGTGGGCTGGGGGCTTCGTAGCCCCTGTCCGTGGGCTCCACCCGTCGGATGTGGTTGTGCGTGATGTGTTTAACGTAAAAAGCATGACGACTTCCTCCCCTTCTTGTTTCCCGGATATCCGCCGCTCCCTTTGTCTCGGCGAACCCCATGTCGTGCAGGCAACGTCATGGTTTTCCTTCAACGGGCGCTCAGCACCGCGTGGTCCACCTCGCCCACGACCATCACATTCAAATTCGGACGCAACTCGTCCACCGACAGCACGGCGCGATTGAACAGGCCGGACTCTTTGAGCAAGCTGCGCAGCGCGGGGCGGATTTCCGGCGTATGCACGAGCAATACGGCCGTCAGGCCCGGCACGGTTTTGCCTTGAAAAGCACGGGTGAGTTGGTCAAGCAAGGCGTCTTTGGGACTTTGCGGCAGCGCCAGGTTGCTGCCTTTGGAGCTGACGCGCACCGAGGCAGCCAGCTGCTCCTCGAGCTCTGGGCTCAGGATGACCGCGGCAAGTTCGCCTTTGGCATTAGTGTGCTGGTGGGTGATTTGGTCGCTGAGGGCACGGCGGACTTTTTCCACCAGTTGGCCGGTGTCCTTTTCCTTGGCGGCGTGATCGACCAGGGCTTGCGCCAGGCCGGAGAGGTCGCGCAGGCTCACGCCCTCCTCCAGCAGCCAGCGGCACACCTCGGCCACACGCGGCAGCGGCGCGGCTTGGCGCATCTCGCGGTCGAGTTCGGGCAGCTCGGCCTCTAGCTGGTGGGACAACACGAGGGCTTCTTGCACGCCGATGAATTTATGCGGCCGGTTCTCGATGAGGCGCCGCATGGCCAGAACGAGGGCCGCTTCGGGGCCGTGGATCCAGGTGGGGTCGAGGTCGCCGGGCAGCTCGGCCACGGGCACCCAGCGCGTGGCCAGGCCGAAGAGGTCGGGGCCGCCCTGGCTCTCCTTGAGGTGGGTGACTCGCGCGTTGGGCATCATCGCCACCAGGGCGTGGCCGGCGGGCATGGCAAAACTCAAGGCGGGCACGCCGTGAACGTCGAAGGTGACGGTACCGCTCTCGCTGGTGCTGCCCAGCACCAACCCCGGAAAGGGCAAACCCATGGACTCGCGCAACTGGGTACGGGCAAGGGCCACGGCCTCGTCCAAACGTGTGGCATCGAGCTGGGCCATCACATCGGGGGCGATGCGAAGCGTGAGCGACGAGGCCCAGGCCTGGGCAGCGGGTTCGCCAAAGGTTTGCGCCTGGTCGCTGCCCTCGCGGGTGAGTGCGGGCAGGGGTTGGCCGATGGAGCCCTGGCGTTTGCGCCGCTGGCTGGGGGAAGCCCACCAGCCGGCCACGAACGCGGCCACGGCCAGTACGGAGAACTGCAACAGTGGGAAGCCGGGCACAAACCCCATGCCGAACACGACAAAGCCCGAGATCATCAGCGCGCGGGGGTGGGCTTGAATCTGCGCCAGGATGTCTTGAGCGAGATTGCCCGACTTGGCGTCTTGTTTGGCCACCCGGGTGACGACGATGCCAGCCGCTACTGACATGAAGAGCGAGGGTATCTGCGAGACCATGGCGTCGCCCACGGCGAGCACGGAGTACATATGGGTGGCCATGTCCAGCGACATGTCTTTGCGCAGCATGCCCACGGCAATGCCGCCGATGATGTTGACGGCGGCGATGATGATGGCGGCGATGGCGTCGCCCTTGACGAACTTCATGGCGCCGTCCATGGCGCCGTAGAGCTGGCTTTCGCTCTCCAGCGCGTGGCGGCGGGCGCGGGCCTCGTCTTTGGTGATGATGCCGGCGCGCAGGTCGGCGTCGATGCTCATCTGCTTGCCCGGCATGGCGTCCAGGCTGAAACGCGCACCCACTTCGGCGATGCGTTCGGAGCCCTTGGCGATGACGATGAACTGCACCAGCGCGATGATGAGGAAGACCACCAGGCCGACGATGACGTCGCCGCCCACGACCATGTTGCCGAAGGTCTTGATGATCTCGCCGGCGTTGCCGGTGAGCAGGATCTGCCGGGTCGAAGCGATGTTCAGCGACAGCCGGAACAAGGTGGTGAACAACAGCAGCGCGGGGAACGTGGACAGTCCCAGCGGCGAGCGGATGTAGACCGCCACGATGAGCACCACCACCGAGACCGTGAGGTTGGCGGCGATGAGCGCGTCCAGCGCCCACGGCGGCAGCGGCAGCACCATCAGCGCGATGATGGCGACGAACAGGCCGATCAGCAGCAGGTCTGAATGTTTGCCGAGGTTGCCCAGCGAAAAACCCATGCCTTGCGGCCCGGCGAGAGGGCTGGATTTCCAATCGAGTTTGTATTTGCTCATGTCGTGGCTTCAGGCCTCGCGGCCCGCCTCTTGTTTCTTCATGCGCTCGACCCAGCGCAGCACCTGGGCCACGGCTTCGATCAAGTCGTCGGGGATGTAGTCGTTGAGGGGCGTGCCCCCGTTGAGCGCGCGGGCCAGGGACACGTCGCGGTAGATGGGCACGCCGGCCTCTTCCGCGGCTTCGCGGATGGCGCGCGCCACCTCGCCTTCGCCTTTAGCGACCACCATGGGGATGGGCGTCTCCTGGGGGTCGTAATGCAGGGCCACGGCCACGTGGGTGGGGTTGACGACCACCACCGAGGCCTTGCGCACCTGGTTCAGCATGTCGTTGAAGCTGATCTCATGGTGCATCTGCTTGCGCCGCCCGCGCAGAATGGGGTCGCCTTCACGGTCCTTGTGCTCGCGCTTGACCTCTTCCTTGCTCATGCGCTTGCGGCGCATGTAGTCCCAGCGCTGGTAGAACAGGTCCAGCAAGGCCACCACCCCGAAAACCACGCAGCAAAGCAGCAGCATCGATTCGAACTGCTTGCCACCGGCCAGCAGCCAGCCGGCCAGCGGGACCTGCTGGGCCTGCGCCAGAAGGGGCAGCTGCGAGCGCGCCAGGATCCAGAGCACCACGCCCAGGGCCAGCATCTTGACGAGCAGCCGGATCAACTCCACCACCGTACGCCAGGCAAAAATCCGCTTCAGGCCTTCAATCGGGTTGAGGCGGTTCATGTCGGGCGCCAGGCGCTCGAAGCTCATCACGCCGCCCACCTGCACGGCGCTGGCCACCGCGCTGACGATGACCGAGATGGCAGCGGCCGCGATGCTCCACAGGCCCAGGTCCAGCATGGCGGAACGCAACCGTTGCAGCACGTCGGTTTCCGGTCGCGTGGAAGCCGTGACCATCTCTCCCAGGCCCTGGGCCAGCCAGGCCAGCGCGGGCTTGGCGCCGGCAATGGCCAGCAGCGCGAACACGATGATGGCCACCGTGGTGGTGAAGTCGTGGCTTTGCCAGACGTCGCCCTGCTTGCGCGCGTCGCGCAGCCGCTTGGCCGTGGGTTCTTCGGTTTTCTCCTGGGCGCTGCCCTGTCCGGACTCGGCCATCTCAGCCTCCCGCGAACATGCGGCGCATCGCACCCGCCACGTCGGGCAGGGCCGAACCGTCGACGAGCACGAAAGCGTAGACCAGCAGCAGGACCAGCAGCACGGCGGCCTTGACGGGCATGGCCAGGAAAAAGACGTTGAATTGGGGCGCGTACCGCCCCAACAGTCCCATGCCCACCTCCACCATCAGCATGAGCAGCACGAACGGGGCGGCCACGCGCAGCGCCATCTCGCTGATCCAGCGGATCACCTGCATGCCGGCGTTGAGCCAGAGCGCGGGCTCGATCTTCGGAGCCAGGTCGATCACCGGCCAGACCCGGAAACTCTCGTAAAGCGCGCCCAGCAGCAGCAGGAATCCGCCGGAAGCCAGGAAGATGATTGACAAAACCTGGACCAGGAAACCGCCGATCAGCGAGTCTTCCTCGCCGGCCAGCGGGTCGATGGCTGTCGCCGCCGACAGGCCGGCCTGGTTCTCGATGATGGCGCCGGCCGCGTGCACGGCCCAGAACCCCGCACTGCCGACGAAACCCATGGCAAAACCCAGAGCCACTTCTTTCATCAACAGCATGCTGAGCGACATGGCATCCAGCTGCGCCAGAGCCAACATGTTGTTCATGCCGACCACCGGCAACAGGCAAATGGCCAAACCGGCCGTGATGCTGGCCCGCACGCTGGTAGGCAGCGCACCGGCCGCGAACATGGGGAACATGAGCAAGGCGGTGCCGATGCGGGCGGACAGCACCGCCACCATCAACAACAAGCCTGCGCTGGATTCGTAGGAGCCCATGCTAGATACGCGCGATGGCGGTGAAGATGGAGTCGATGAAGTTGAACAGCTCGCTGCCCATCCACTGCGAGGTGAGCGCGATGACCGCCACGCCCGCGATCAGCTTCACGCCGAAGCCAATGGACGATTCCTGGACCTGGGTGACGGCCTGCAGCAAAGCCACGGCCAGGCCGACCACGGCGATGACGATCACCGTGGGCAGCGAAAGCATCAGGACCAGGGCCAGGGCCTGCTTCAGGAAGGTGGTGAGGCTTGCAACATCCATGCGGCGCCCCTATTGGTAGGTCAGGACCAGGCCGTGGATCAGCTTGGCCCAGCCGTCGGCCACGACGAAGAGCATGAGCTTCAGGGGCGTGGAGATGACCGTCGGCGAAAACATCATCATGCCCAGCGCCGACAGCACATTGGCCACGACCAGGTCCACGATGACGAAGCCCAGGTAGAGGAGGAAGCCGATCTTGAAGGCCTCGGTCAATTCGGTGACGGTGAAGGCCGGCACCAGGATGAGCAGGTCGTTGGACTTGACCTCGGCGGCCTGGTCCGCCGGCCACAACCCTTTGGAGGTGCGGACAAAAAACTCCTTCTCGCGTTTGTCGGAGTGTTTGTCCAAAAAGGCACGTAGCGGCTCGCGCGATGCCGACAATGCGCCCATCAGCACTTCGGACTTCACCGAGTTGCCACCTTTGACCGGCACCTCCATCGCCGCGGACAGTTGCTGCGCCAAGGGCGCCATGATGTAAAGCGACAGCACCAAGGCCAAACCGTTGACCACCATGTTGGGCGGCACCTGCTGCAAACCCAGCGCGTTGCGCACCAGGCTGAACACCACCACCAGCTTGGCGTACGACGTCACCATGACAGCCAGGAACGGCGCAATGCCGATCAGGCCAAGGCTGAATATCAGCAATAGGGGGTCTTGACCCAGCATTTCATTCGCTCGCGTTTCTTGTTGATTTGATGACGCTGCCGCTCAAAGCACCCGGGCCACACGCAAACCCAGGCGGTGGCCCACGATGATCAATTGGCCTTCGTACCGCACCCGCGCCCCGTCACGGAGTTGCCACATCAAGGCCAGCGCGGTGCGTGTCAGAGACTGCTGGGGCATGGCCCCTTGCAGCCAGGCGCGTTGCACCGACAGATCGGGACTGGTGGCAGTCAACGTCATGGCTGCCTCGGCAGCCGCATCCTCCACGCGTTCTCGGCCCACCATCGCGGACGGTTGCAGCGTCATGACGCTGCGTTTGATCCACAGCCAGCACGGGGCATCGGCTGAATCAATGGGCATGAACTGCGCACGCAGGCCGGTGGGCGCGACTTCGGCATCGTCCAGCCACACCAAGTCGCCCACTTCGAGGCTGGCGCATTCATCCGGGGTCAAATGAACCGCCCCGATTTGAAGACGCCCGTGCACGGTGGACAACCCATGGGGAACGGGCCAACGCAAGGCGGCCAAAGCATTGAGCAGTTGCTGGCGACCGGCCTCGTGGAAGACCGTCAAGCGCCCACGGCTGAACCGAGGCAGCTCGGCGCGTTTGAGCATGAATTCAAATTCCCCCTCCATGGGCAACGGGTCTTCATGCCATTGCAGCGACACCAGCGTCATGTCGGCCAGAGGACTGCCCTTCAAGGGCTGCAGGCACTCGGCAGCGAAGTGTTGCAGCACCACGTGTTGCAAATCGGGCGGTATGGTGGCCAGGCTCGGCGCAGCCAAACGGCCGTCCACGCCCAAGAGGCCATCAAGGGCAAACCCGATGTCAAAGCCACGCCAACGCAGCCGTCCAGTGACTTGGGCCCACTGCTCGGGTGCACTTTCCTCGACCCATTGAAAGTCCCAGACCGCCAAGCCGTCGTGCAGGCCTGCGGCTTGTACCTGATCGGCTGCGATGCGCCACACGCCTTCGCCGCCCATCGTCATGTCAACTCCTTGTTCGTGGCCACGGCGGCCACCACTTGGCAGCCCAGTTTTTGGGCCAGCCCATCACCCAGGCCCGTCAACTCTTCTTCGAGGCGCTGGCGATCGTTGCCCTCGACCCCGCGCAGGGTGATGCGCAGCACACCCGCCACTTTGGCTACCTCCAAGGTGCAGCCAGGCATCCAGCGGCCGAGGTCGAGCATCACGCCCGGGGGGACGCGCCCTCCCCCGTCGCTTAACCACAAACGGCTGCAGCAGGACTCGATGAGCGCATGCAACTGCTCGCCGTCCTCGGCCGGGCTGACGGCATCCGAGGCGGCCGAGCTGTCCGGCGATTGCGGGGCTTGCAACCGGGCCACCCATGCATCGGCTGAGGCCACAGGCGTGGACGGTTGCAGCGGCAAGCGTTCGCTATTCGCACGCTCGGCCGAGGCCGCATCCAAACGGCCGTCGCGGTGGCTAGCATGCCGCCCGCGCAGCGCACTCAAGGGCAACGCATGGGCGCTGTGGGTGTCCTTCGACCCCAAGGCGGATCTTGTCGGCTGCGTTAGCGTCTGCGTGGCTGTGGCAACGTGCGAATCCGTGTCGCTGGGAACGTTGTGGTCGTCGCCCTGTGTGCCGCCGTCCAGTCGAACCGACGCCGGCGCCCCAGCGACGCTGAGCCCTGCATCGGCGAACGCGGCACCCTCGGTCGGTGGCATTGCGCAGACCAACCCAAGCGGTGTCGGCTCTGATGTCGGAATTTGTTGCACACCCGCGGGTGACGCCGGCCCGTTGAGCAAGACACGCGGGAGCGTGCCGGGAGATGATGGCGGCACCGCGTCGTTCCTTGCTGCGATGGAGACACCCGGTTGCGTGTGGTCCGCGAACGAGGCGGACCAGGATCGAGGCTGGACCATTGGGGAAGGCCACTGCGGTGCGTCATCGGCCCCCGGCTGCAGCGCCACAGCTTGGGCCGGGACATGCACCTGCGGGACAAGTGTCGACTCGACCTTGCCGTCCGCGGGGGCGGTCGCATTGGAGGCCGCATTGGCGGTCACTGCCGGTGGCAGGCCCCCTCCCAGACGATGGGCCGGGAATTGATGCGCGGGTTCGGACGGATCGGCTTGCGTGGGCTGACCGGACTTCACCGCCAGCGAAGCCAGAAGGGGCGAGTCCGCGTCTTTCTCGGGCGGCATGGGCAGAGCGGTCACCGCACGCGTCCACCGCTCCAAGACATCGGCGCTGACAATGGCGCCTACGTTCTGGACGGCCAGGGTGGGGCCGGCCGAGAAGGAGGGGGTGGGTTGAATATCGCCAGCAGCCATGCCGTTAAAACCTTTGCGTCGGGGAAGCGGAAAGGCCCGAGGTGATGGTGGTGGTCAGTGTCATCAGAGTCTCTTCATCACGCTGACGCTCGGTGGCGCGTTCCAGCGAAGTGCGCAATACACGCCCACGCTCCACCAAGGACTCGTCAATCGCTTGCGCCGCATACCAACGCCCGGCCCAGGCGCTGATATCCGCAGCCAAACAATCCTCTTCGACCTGCAACTCGGCCCGGCGACGCGTCACCAAAGCATTCATGTCCGCAATCAGCTCTTTGTCGCGGCGCAGCGCCACGGCATCGCGCAGCGCGCCCCCGGCCTGGGCCCAGGCTTGCCAAGCGCCAGCCCACTGGGCGCGCTGCTGCGCGAGCAGGTCCTCGTCCAGGCGCTGGCTTTCCCAGGCTTTCGCCATCGCACGTTCGCGCTCGATCAAGGCGTCGCGTTCGGTCTTCAAACGAATCTGGCGGGCCTTGGACACCGACGTCAGTTGTTTGATCGACGTGTGTTCGCGTTGGGTTTGGGGATCGGTCATGGTGGAGTGCCGGTTCTATTCAGCACCGAAAACGAGCGACTCGCCCGTGAACAACAGGGCGCATCGGGCGCGAGAACGGAAATGGCGATTTACCCAGTGCCACCCAGGCGCAGCAAACGCTTCAAGGTGGTGTCAAAAACAGAAACATCGTGTCGCTCCTGCTGCAGGAACTGCATCAGGTCGTCGCGCACGGACAGGGCGCGATCGGCCAATGGATCGGAACCCGACCGGTACTCGCCGATTTGCACCAGGGTCTCGATGTCTTGCAGCTTTTGCAACAACTCGCGCAATTTGCGCGCCGCTGCCGCGTGGTTCGTCGCAGCGATTTTTTGCATCACGCGGCTGCGGCTGGCGAGCACGTCGATGGCGGGGTAGTGGCCGCCATCGGCCAAACGTGTTGACAGCAAAATGTGGCCATCTAGCGTGGCGCGGGTTTCCTCGAAAATCGGGTCACCGGCGGCATCGTCGTCGACGAGCACGGTGAAGAAGGCGGTGATGGCGCCCCGGTCGCTGCAACCCGCACGTTCGAACAAGCGTGGCAATGCATTGAAGACCGAAGGCGGGTAGCCACGGCGTGTCGGTGGCTCCCCTGCCGCCAGGCCGATCTCGCGCAGCGCGCGTGCATACCGGGTCACCGAATCCATCAGCAGCAACACCGATTGGCCCTTGTCCCGGAAGTACTCGGCACAGGCCATGGCCACTTCGGGGGCTTTGGCGCGTTCGGCGGATGAGCGGTCTGAGGTGGCGACGACCACGATGCTGCGCTCGAGCAACCTCAGGCTGCGGAATTCGTCAAGAAACTCACCGACCTCTCGGCCGCGTTCACCCACCAGGGCCAGGACAACCACATCGCACTGGCAACCTTGCGCAATCATCGACAGCAAACTGCTTTTGCCTGCCCCCGCAGGCGCAAAAATTCCCAGCCGCTGGCCCACGCCGCAGGTGATGACGCTGTCAATGGCCCGGACCCCGGTGACCAAGGTGGTGGAGACGGGCCTGCGACACAGGGCATCGGGTGGACTGGCCTTGACCAAGCAAGCGCTGGTTTGCGTCAAGTCGGCGCCTGGCGTCAGCGGCTTGCCAAACCCATCCAACACATGCCCCAACAACCCTTCGCCCACTTGCACCTGCGCGGCCTTGCCCGAGGCCATGGCTTGCGTGCGGTTGGAGATGCCGTCCAAGCTACCCAGCGGCAGCACCATGACGTGGTCACCTGCGATTCCGATGACCTCACCGCGCAAGCGCCAATCCGAGCCGGGGTGAGTGAATTCACAAACATCGCCCACTTTGGCGTTGAGACCGGTGACCTCGATGAGGGTGCCCACGGCACGCACCACACGCCCAAAGCGCTCCAGGCCGGGCAGGCTGGCCGTAGCGCCTTTGAGGGCGCTGGCCCAGTCCTGCGTCGGGGCGATGGCGTCAGCCTGTTTCATCGGGTGCCCGCCGCGCCAGGTGGATTGGCATTGGGCGCCGCGACCGAGAGATGGCGCAGCAACGCCGCCTCTATGAGGGACAAACGCTGGTTCAGGCGCCCGTCCACCGCACCTTCTTCGGTTTCCAGCAGGCAGTCACCCGCGCTCAAGGCACTGTCCACCACCACATCCACGGCCAACACATCCGGGTGCTGCCGTTGCCAACGCTCTAGAACAATGCGCGCCGTGGCCGCATCGGCCGCTGCAACCACCAAACGCAACTGCCGCGCGCGCACCACGGACTGCACCACTTGCTGGGCCAACAACTGAAATTTTTCCTGCTCAGGCAACTCACCCACCAAATGCCGCAACGAAGACATCACAACCTCCACCAGTACTTGCTGCATGCTGAGCACTTGCGTTTTCTGGCTGGCATGTTGTTCCACCAACTTCTGCGCCCAGGCCTGCTTGCCCATCTCGATGCCGGCGGCATACCCTGCGCGCGTGGCTTCTTGTCGCAAGGTCTCCAGTTGCTGTTGCTGTTGAGCGACGACGGCCTTGGCCGATGCGAGCACATCGTGCGCAGAAAGCACTCGTTCATAGTCGGCCCGTTTCACCACCTTGGAAGTGGTGCCGACCAACATGCTTTTATCCATCCACTGCAAACTCATGCCGCAAGCCCCCGCAAAGGTGGTTCGGCCCGTTGCACCTGGGTGGACAGCATGCAGGCATCGACCAACCAGGATCGAACCGGATCCTCAAGCACCAAAGAGGCTTGGTCACGCATCGACCGAGGCCAGATCAGACGAAAACGCCCGCGAACGGCAGCGTTGTGGCTTTCCAGTGCAGTCAAGCCCACCCGAAAGGAAAAAATCTCCCAGGTCGGTGCGGTTTTGGCGGCGGCAGTGGCTTGTCGACGCAGCTCGGTGGCATGTGGTGGTGGTTCGGCCTGGGGGTGGCTACGGCCGAGCAACAACGCGACATGGCGTACACCCGCACCCAGCACGGCGTCCCAGTGCCGCGCCTCGGCACCGCTGACAGCCAGCTTCAGTGCGGGCAAAACCGCCAAAGCCGCAATCGTGGAGAGATGCTGACGCATTGGTGCGTAAGCTTGCATGGCCCACAAGGGCACATAATCGTCGGCCGCGCGCTGGGAATAATCGATACCGGCTTGTCGCAGCAGCGCATGGGCCACGGCCTTTTCCACCTCGCCCACGGTGCGACCACAATCGCGCGACACGGCCATGCCCACAGCCTCATCCAACGCATCAAACCAGGACGCATGGGCGTAGGTTTGAGGCCATGCCGCAAAACAGTAGCGGCGTTCGACGGCGTCCAGGCGACTGGCCGCGTAGGGGTCTGAATGCAACGGCGAGGCCGGCTTCAACATGGCGATCAACCCTGCGGCGGCTGGAGGGTTCGTTGACCGGCAGACACCACCGGACGGCGTTTCTCAACGCTTAGGAACATGCGTAAGACCACTAACAAGACAACGGCAACCAAGGTCGAAACCAATACGAATCGCCACCACAGGCCCGAGACACTGCTGCTGGGAACGGCCACGCCCAAAAATTTTCCATTGCTACGCGCCATCGTTGCCACGTCCAATTCGGCGGCGGGTGCCTTGGCGCTGCCGGCCGGGAACAAGGTGACCGCCACACGGTCCACGCTGAGCCCTTCAATGCCCCGAACCACCAAATCTTTGATGGCCGGCACGGTGGATGCAAGGTCTTGCCCCGCCCGGTGCTTGATGAACACAGACGCCGAGGACGGCTTGACATCGGTCGCCAGCGGATCGTTGATGGGCAATACGATGTGCACACGGGCCACCAGCACCCCATCGATCTTGGACAAGGTTTGGGCCAGGGCCTGCTCGGTGCCATAAACAAAACGGATGCGCTCTTCGGCCGGTGTGCTGATCAGCTGATTCCGGCCGAACAACTCGCCCAAGCTGGGATGCTTTTGTTCGGGTTGGGCATTGGCCTTGAGCAACCCAATGGCTGCGGCCATGTCATCTTTGTCGGTCCAGACACTGAAACCGCCGTCTGGATCGGGGCGTTTCTCCGCATCAATGCCGCCTTGCAGCAAGGTGTAGAGCGTGTCGTTGGCATCGACCTCCGTCATCTTGGTGTAGATCGCGGCCTTGCAGCCGCTGAGGATGAACATCACCACACTCAAGCACAGCAGCTTCCATGCAGGCCGGTTCAAGGCATGGCTGGCACCGGCAGCCAAGGATTGTTCCGCACGCATGTGTCAGGACCGGGTCGTCAGCGACTGCACGCCTTGCGACAGCGACTGTGTGGTCTTGGACACCATTTCGATGGCGATGGCGGCTTGGGACACCTTCACCTGTGCGCGCAACAGGCCCATCGCAAACTCCGCGGGTGACGCGTTCGGCGAGGGCAAGTTGGCCATGAGCACTTTTTCAATGTCCATGCTCCAGGCATCTCGGCCTTGGGGCTGTGCATCGCAAGCCGACGCCGCATGATCGCAATCCGACACGCTCATCAAGCCGCGGAACTGCTGGGTCGTAGCGGCATCCACTGCACGCGGGCCTTCTTGCACCGCAAGCGGGGCGGCTGCAACGCCGGATACGGCGGAAACATCGCTGAAGTTCATGAATCGTTCCTTGGTTCAGTTCACGTCGACACGTGTGTAGCGATGCCGGGTTACACGCTCGGAGACACTTGGCGTGCTCAAAATTTCGTCCTTGACTGACTCGGCCAACGCCAGGGCATCGGCGTCTTGCGCGTCGGACAGCGCAGCGCTCAACAAAACTTTCGCAGCCATATCGCCGGATCGGTGCAGGTGAACCGCCAACATGACGCGGGCCATGTCATGCGTCGGATCGTTTGCCAATACCAGCTTCAGTGTTGCCAAAGCGCTGGCCTCGCTTCCGGCTCGCGACTGCGCCAAGGCCAGGGAAACCAACGCATTGGGGTCGTTGTCTCGCAGCAAGACGAGATGCTGAAAGACGGTGATGGCCTGCTCATGGGCACCGAGGTCGCTGCACAAAGCACCGATCAGTGACATGAGTTTGAGTGGATCTCGAGAAAATTCGGTCACTGCGTGATCACAATAAAAGCGGGGTTCGACTTGCGCCGAACCCACGTCTTGTTTGCGTGTATTACTTGGAAGCGACTTGGCTGTGCGCTTGATAAGCCTTGTCGATCGCCGCCGACGCCTTTTGCTCGACGCTGCCAGCGATGGAGATGCGCAGTTGGGCGTTCAGCAGCGCTTCAGAAAACGCAGCCGTGTCTTTTTTGTCGACAGCGTTGAGCTTGGCCAACTCTGCAGATGCGGTATTCCAAGCTGAGGTGGTAGCGCCGATCAGAGGCGAAAAGTCATCCATGAGAACTCCTTGATTTAGTTACTAGCTTGATTGAGGGTATCCATCAGCCTGTCTGATGGATTTACCCCTGTTGTTCCGCAGATGCGCTGACACACACTGCATGGAACTCCTTCACCACCACCGCGCACACCGCTGCACATTCCGCTGCAGCCAAGTTGCGCCGGTAGGCGGCCGGCAGCGACGAGGCGCTGTTGCGCTGCTCGGCCGCAAGCCTGTAGTCGTCCAGGATTCGCAACACTTGGTCACGAACATCGCCTTGGATGTCGTTGGCAATCGCCACGCCGACGGGGTTGTTTCCGTGGTATTTCATTGGCTTATGGCGCTCAGTTCAGTTCCCCACGCCGCTTGATGCCGACGTCGTCAGCATGGGGGTGACCGCCACGTGGTAACGCTGCTTGCCTCGTACGAACTCCACCCCCTCAAATCGGATGTTCACCACCTTGGCGCCATCCACGCTGTCCCCCACGCGCAACCTTCGGCCATTGCCGTCATAGGCAAAACTCTCGTGCTCACCGATCGCCAGATGCCGAATCACTGGTAACTTGGGACGTGCCACCACAGGCACCGTCGGAGCACCGGCCTCAGGCACACCCACCACAGCCACCGCAGCGGACTGCGGTGCAGGCTCTGGTTCTCGTGCGCGAACCTCCAAAGCCACGACGCCGGGTACTTGCTGCGCCAACGCACTGAGCTGGGACACCACGCGCTGATCGGCCACACCAGCATCACACTCGAAGCGTCCACCGCCAAGATGGTGCGCCTCGCAGTTGCGGCCTGTGAGCAAAGCCAAGCGAGTCAGGGACTCACCCATCTGCCGAACATCGTGCAACTGCAGATCGGCCTTCAAACCAGCTGCGCGAATGTCACGCTCCAACCGCTCCCTCATGGGGAAATCGGCAATAAGGCCCCGCACGCTTGGAATACCGTCCAACTCGCTGGAGACCGCCATCTGTGCACCGAGCGCATTGAAGGACTCAATGACACTGCTCAAAGTACGCACTTCTGCTTCTTGTTGCGCACCCCGTCGCGCGGATGCGTTCACGGCACCACCGACAGCGGCCAAGGCCGTCGCAATGGACAAACCTGCCAGGCTCAGCACGGCCCAGTTGCGCCTCCTCGGCGACGCGGCGTTTGGCTGCGCAGCAGAACCCACTGGGGCACCGACCACCGAAGCGGTCTCGCGCTGGGTACGGCGCAACAATTCCACACGCAACACCGCACCGCCGACCCGCAAACGCGCCAACGGCTCGCCAAAGACTTTCACGCCCAGAGGCAACTCCACACCCGCCAACCACACTCCAGCAGTCAGGACATTTGCCGCCAAAACCCCGTCTTGCTCGTACAGACATAGCGCCTTGTCATGCACGCCATCGTCCATGAGCACGAGATCGCAATCGGGCGAAGAGCCGAGATAGACACTTTCTGAAGAGGCGGCAATGAATGCGGCACCTCGGTGCAAGCCATCTTGAACGGACACCAGCACACGGTAGCTGGTGGCCACCACCCCGGGTGGCGGCAAATGCGGCGCAGCACTGCGCGCCGCTGATAGTGACTTGGCTCCCACTCTTCCCCCTGATTTCGTTTTTTGCCATGTCACATACACGGCCCGGCAGCACAGGCCGATGAACTTGAGGCAATACTGCTAACTTGGTTGATTTAGCTCATTTTTTTCAAAATTCCCTCTATCCAGGGAAAACTTAATTGGTGTGCGTCTACACCCTAAAGGCTTCAAATGCTCATTGAGCAACATT
>CBJNAE010000004.1:0-38369 GCA_966433995.1 uncultured Ideonella sp.
CGGCATGCATCCGCCACCGGCCCTCGAAGGTGCGCGCGCCGTAGCCCTGAATGACGCGCTCTCATGGGCGCCAGGCGCAGACCAACAGCTCGCACCAGTTGAGCCTGCCCAACGCGCTTACGTGATCTACACCTCCGGTTCCACCGGGCGCCCCAAGGGCGTGGAGGTCGAACACCTGGGCTTGGCCAACCTGGCCATCTCCCAGGTGAAAACCTTCGGCCTGGGGCCGCAAGACCGCGTGCTGCAAATCCTGTCGTGGAACTTCGATGTGTCGGTGCTCGAGATCTTCATGGCCCTCACCTCGGGAGCCACGCTCGTGCTGGCGCCCGCAGGCCGCCTGGTGCCCGGCGCCGGGCTGGAAGACGTGCTGGTGAAGGAGCGCATCACCACCGCGGCCTTGCCCACCTCGGTGTTGCGCGCGCTGGATGCCGACCTGCCCCTGCTGCGCACCTTGATCGTCGGCGGCGAAGCCTGCGACCGGGCCTTGGTGCAGCGCTGGGCGCCGGGCAGGGCGCTCTTCAACGAATACGGCCCCACCGAGGCCACGATCTGCGCCACCCTGCACCGCTGCGACCCGCAGGCCGACGCAGACCCGCCCATCGGCCGGCCGATCGACAACATGCGCGTCTACGTGCTGGACGCCCACCAACAACCACAACCCGTCGGCGTGGCGGGCGAGCTGTTCATCGCCGGCATCGGCCTGGCCCGCGGCTACCTCCGCCACCCCGACCTCACCGCCGAACGTTTCCTCGACAACCCTTTCGAGCCCGGCCAACGCATGTACCGCACCGGCGACTCGGTGTGCTGGCTGCCCGACGGCACGTTGAAATACATCGGCCGCCTGGACGACCAGGTCAAGCTGAACGGCCTGCGCATCGAGCTGGGCGAGGTGGAATGCGCGCTGCGCGACGTGCCCGGCATCGCCGGCGCCGCCGCCGGCGTGTGGGAGCCACGCCCGGGCGACCGGCGCCTGGTGGCGTGGGTGGTCGCAGCGGCGCAAGGCATGCCCACGCTGCAGGCCGTGCATGGCCATCTGCGCCGTCGACTGCCGGACGGCTGGCTGCCTTCCCGCCTGTTGCCCATCGACCGCCTGCCTCTCGGCCCCAACGGCAAGCTCGACCGGCGCGCGTTGCTTGTCCCCAGCGAAGCGGCTGCGGCGCCCGTGGCCGTGGAGCCGCCCGTGGGCCGCACCGAGCAGCGGCTGGCCGGCCTCTGGTGCGACCTGCTGGGCTTGCAGGCCGTGGGCCGGCACGACCACTTCTTCGAGTCAGGCGGCCACTCGCTGCTGGCGATGCGGCTGTGCCGGCGCATCGCCGACACCTTCAACACCACGCTGCCCGTGGCCACGGTTTACGAACGGCCCACGCTGGCCTTGCTGGCCCAAGCCATTGATGCCCAGGCCGCGGCCACCGTGGAAACCGACACCGGTTCCGGCGCCGAACGAACCACACGCTTGCTGCAGGACGCCCGCTTGCCCGGCGATTTCACCGTCCCGCCCGTCGCGCGCAACCCGGGCCCGCCCCGGCATGTGTTCCTCACCGGCGCCACCGGCTTCCTTGGCAGCTTCGTGCTGCATGAGCTGATGCAGCGCACCGACGCCCAGGTGCACTGCCTGGTGCGCGCCGGCGGTGAAGCCGAAGCCCGGCAGCGTGTCACCCAAGCGCTGGCCGCCTTCGGGTTGCGGTGCGACACGGCCCGCCTGCACGCCATGCCCGGTGCCCTGGATCAACCGCACTTCGGCCTGGGCGAACAGGGCTTCGACGCGCTGGCCCGCACCGTCGACACGGTGGTGCACAACGGCGCCTGCGTGAACTTCGCCTTGTCATACGGCGCCATGAAATCCGCCAATGTGGACGGCACCCTGCAGGTGCTGCGCCTGGCAGCGCGGCACCGCACCAAAGTGCTGCACCACGTGTCGACCACCTCGGTGCTGATGCCCAACGGCGCAGAGGCGCCGCTGGCCGAATGCGACGCCCACCACCCGCCGCCGCCGCAGGCCATGGGCTATGTGCAAAGCAAATGGGTGGCCGAACGGCTGGTGGCGCAGGCCCGCGACCAGGGGCTGCCCGTGGCCATCCACCGCCCCGGCCGCATCACCGGCCACTCGCGCACCGGCGCCTGGCACGGCGATGACCTGGTGGCGCTGTTGCTGCGCGCCTGCGTCGACGTCGGCGCCATGCCCGAGCTGGACCTGCTTAACGACATGGTGCCCGTCGACTACGTCAGCGCCTCCATCGCGCAAGCGGTGCACCACGGCGTGGCCCAGGGCATCTACCACTGGGTAAACCCACGGCCCGTGCCGCTGGCCGGGCTGCAGCAGGCCTTGCGGTCCAACGGCCATGCGGTTGAGCTGATCCCCTTGGATGAGTGGTGGCGGCGCGTGGATGAGCGTGCAGTGGGGTCGCCCCTGGCTTCGGTCGGCTGAGCGCCCAGCGTGAACAACACACTGTGCGCAACAAGGAGGCTGGACAGCCTTTCCGAAAAGAGAAAACCCGCAGGAGTGGCTTGTTGTTCCGGTCGGTGAGCAGCGACGCCCTGCGGGTGCGGATTGCCCACGGAGAGCATGCAAACCTTCCATTCGAAGCTGATCCATCGCCCGCCTGTGGATAACTCTCCAATCCCGCCGAAAAAAGCTGAATGCGATCCAGTTTCCACTTTTCAACAATTCAGGGGAGGAAAAAAGCAAACCAGTGATATCGCGTTGACTGCTGTTGAAGGGCCTGACCAGGCCACTTCATCCAGCGGTTCGTCTTCCATCCGATCCCGGTCCGGTTGAATGGACGCGAGCCTGGTTCTTGTGAATGTTGAAACCACTCATGGCCAGGCCGCAGGGCGCCCGTGGGATTTTGAAGGTGCGCAGGCCATGGGTCTGGATGTCTCGAAGCAAGCAACGCAGAACCAAAGAGGGGAACACCAAACGCGCGAGCCCATCGCCATCATCGGCTTGGGTTGCCGCTTTCCCGGCGAAGCCGACAACCCGAAGAACTTCTGGAAGTTGATCTGCGAGGGGCGCGACGCCATCAGCGACATCCCGCCCGACCGTTTCGATATCGAACGTTTCTACGACGCCGACCCCAAGGTGCCTGGCCGAAGCTATGTCAAGGCCGCCGGCTTCTTGAAACAGCGCATCGACGAATTCGACGCCGCCTTCTTCGGCATCTCGCCGCGCGAGGCCGAGCACATGGACCCGCAGCAGAGGCTGCTGCTGGAAGTGGCATGGGAAGCTTTTGAAGATGCTGGCCTGGCGCCTGCTAGGTTGGCCGGTTCGGACACAGGCGTCTACATCGGTGGTTTCATGCTTGACAGCCTGACACAACAGCTCGGTGCGTTGTACCGGCCTGCGGTTGGCCAGTACACGGGGGTCGGCGTGATGATGACCATCTTGTCAAACAGGTTGTCCCACGTGTTTGACTTCCGTGGCCCCAGCTTGTCGGTCGACACCGCCTGCTCTTCATCGCTGGTGGCGTTTCACCAGGCTTGCCAGGCGCTTTGGAACGGTGAATGCAGCTTGGCGCTGGTTGGTGGCGTCAATGTGATGCATGCCCCCGAATCCTTCTTGATGCTGTGCAAAGCCGGCTTGTTGGCACCCGACGGCCGCAGCAAGAGCTTTGATGCGCGCGGCGATGGCTACGGCCGTGGTGAAGGTGCGGGCGTGGTGGTGCTAAAGCCTCTGGTCGCCGCGCAAGCTGATGGTGACCGCATTTACGCTGTGGTCCGCGGAACGGGTGTGAACCAGGACGGCCATACCGATGGCATCTCGGTGCCCAGCGCCGAGGCGCAAGCCGCATTGATCCGCCAGGTCTGCGCGCAAGCCGGTGTGGACCCGCGCCATATCCACTGCGTGGAGGCTCACGGCACAGGCACCGCGGTGGGCGACCCCACCGAATGCCGCGCGCTCGGCGAAACCATTGGCGCCGGCCGCGATGGAACTTCCGCCTGCGCCATCGGCTCGGTCAAAGCCAACATCGGCCACCTCGAAGCCGCGGCCGGCGTGGCCGGCCTCATCAAACTGGCGCTGTGCCTTCACCACCGGCAGGTGCCACCGGTGGCCAACCTGGGCACGCCGAACCCTGCCATTCCATTCGACACATTGGGCCTGCGTCTGCCGCGTGCGCTGGAACCACTTCCCGAGGGTGAAGGCCCGTTGCTGGGCGCGATCAACTCCTTCGGCTATGGCGGCACCAACGCGCACGCCGTGCTCGAAGCGGTGGCGCCGACACCCGTCCAGGACGAGCCGGTCGCCGAACCGGTCCCGAAGCCTGACGGCGCCTTTGAACTTCTGCCGCTCTCGGCCCGCAGCCCGGCCGCACTGCGGGCATTGGTCACCGCGCACGTGGGCCAGTTGGAGGCACCCGATGTTCCCCCACTGCACGCACGCTGTGCCGCAGCCGCTTTGCGCCGCGAGCACCATGCACACCGTCTGGGTGTCGCCGCCGACAGTCCTGCTGCCCTGCGCGACCGGCTGCGTGCCTGGCTCGAATCCGACACGGCCACCGGCGTGGCAGAAGGCCGCGCCACCGCGCCGCAAAGCCCTGTGTTCGTCTTCACCGGCATGGGCCCGCAGTGGTGGGCCATGGGCCGCGAGCTGCTGGCGCATGAGCCAGTGTTCCGTGCTGAAGCCGAAGCCTGCGACGCGGCCATCCAGCGCCAGGCCGGCTGGTCGGCGCTGGCCGAGCTGGCCCGGCCGCAGGCTGAGTCTCGCGTCACCAGCAACGAGGTCGCCCAGCCGGCCAACTTTGTAATCCAGGCGGGTTTGGCGGCACTGTGGCGCAGCTGGGGCGTGGAGCCGGCGGCGGTGGTGGGCCACAGCGTGGGCGAAGTCGCCGCTGCTTATGTGGCCGGTTCGCTCGACTTGGAAAGCGCCGTGCGTGTGGCCCTGCAGCGCAGCGGCACCCAGCAGCAGGTTGCGCACCAGGGCGGCATGTTGGCTGCAGGCGTATCGGCGGAACGGGCTCAGGCGCTGCTGTGCGACCACCCCGGCGTGTCGCTCGCCGCGGTGAACAGCCCCGAGTCGGTCACCCTGGCCGGCGACAGCGAAGGGCTGGCGAAAATCGCCGCCACGCTGCAAGCCGAGGGCCTGTTCCACAAACCCCTGCAGGTGGAGGTGGCCTACCACAGCCCCTTCATGGACCCACTCAAACCCCAGCTCATGGCCGCGTTGCACGGCTTGCAACCGCAATCGCCGCGCCTGGCGCTGTATTCCACCGTCACCGGCCGGCAGGTGACGGCTCCCGCTCACGACGCCGCCTACTGGTGCGACAACATGCGCGAGCCGGTGCTTTTCGCGCAGGCGATGGACGGCCTGATCGGCGAAGGCCACCGCCTTTTCCTGGAGGTGGGCCCGCACCCGGTGCTGTCGGCCGCCATCCGCCAGTGCCTGGCCGCGCGCGGCGTCGAAGGCACAACGCTGCCTTCGCTGCGCCGCGGCGAGCCCGAGCGGGCCACGATGGCCGGCGCGTTGGCGGGGCTCTACGCGGCCGGTGGTGCCATCGACTGGAATCGCCTGCACCCGCAAGGTGCGACGGCGCTGCCCTTGCCGCTCTACCCATGGCAGCGCGAGGTGCACTGGAAAGAAGACGAAGAAGCGAAGCAAGACCGCATCGGCCACGCCGACCACCCGCTGCTCGGGTTGAGGCAGTTCCTGCCCACGCCGGCCTGGAGGTCCAGCCTCTCGACCACGGCCTTGCCCTGGTTGCCCGACCACCGCGTCGAAGAACTCTGTGTGCTGCCTGGTGCGGCCTATGTGGAGCTGGCGCTGGCCGTTCACCAAGCCCTTGGGAAGTCTGGCCCAGCGGTATTGGAAGACCTGGTGTTCGGTCAAGCCCTGGTGATCGAGCCGCACCGTGCACCTGTGCTGATGACGGGTTGCGACGAAGCCTCCGGTGAGTTCACCATCCACAGCCAGTTGGACGACAAACGCTGGACGCTGCACGCGAGCGGTCGCATGGTGGAGGCGGATGCAGCCGCCATAGAGCCCAGCCTGCCCACGCTCCAGATACTGCAAGCGCGCTTAACCGACGCTACCGAGGCTCTGGCCCATCAACAGGAGATGAGTCGGCGTGGTTTCCAATACGGCTCCACTTTCCAAGGCATTCGCACCATCTGGCGCGGTGCACGCTGGGGCGAAGCGCTGGCGCGCATCGAGTTCCCGCAAGTGCTGCAGCAGGATTTGAAGCGCTACTGGCTGCACCCGGCGATGCTGGATGCCAGCTTCCAAGTGATGTTGGCCACGATCAACATTCACCGCGACGACGGGTTGTACGTTCCTGTGCGCATCGGGCAATTGCACTGTCACCGGGAACTACGAGGCGCGCTTTGGTGTCATGCCCGAAGGCGAGATGATTCGGAAGGACATCTGCACTTCGACCTGGCGCTGTATGACGAGGATGGCGCGGTAGTGGCTACCTTCAGGGATTTTCAGTGCCAGAACCTGCGCCCCACGCGCCATTCGGTCGATGACTTGCCGCAATGGCTCTACGGCTTCGACTGGCAAGTGGAAGCTACGCCTGAACCAGTCAAAGCGAAAGGTCGCTGGCTGGTGTTTATGGATAAGCAGGGCACGGGCGAGGCTTTGGCCGCGGCACTGCGCGTGCAGGGCGTGCTAGAAATCGTGCAGGCGTGGCGCAGCGACGGTTGGTGGAAAGATGGCGCAGGCCATGGCCTGCGGCCGGAGAAAGAGCACTTCGAGCGTTTGCTGCGAGAAATAGGGCCCATCGATGCGCTGGTTTATTGCTGGGCACTCGATGCCAGCTCGGAGCTTGACCCGGCAGGCATCGAGGTGATTGCCGATGCCGTGGCCCTGATCCAGGCTCTCGCAATCACCTCCGGTCCCCGGCTGCAGATCGTGACGCGCGGCGCGGAGTGGGTGCTTCCGCAGCAACTGGGCGCGCCCGTCTCCCCGCCACAGGTGCCACTGGTCGGGCTGTTGCGCGCGGCCGCGAATGAGCATCCCGAACTTCGGCCGCGGCTGATCGACATCGATTCGGCCCCAGATGCGATCCACCAGTTGGTTCAGGAACTCTGCAACGACAGCGCAGAAGAGGAGGTGGCCTGGCGCGCCGGTCTGCGCTGCGTGCCCCGGCTGGTGCGCCGAGGAGCCGAGGAATTGAAACCCCTGGAATCCGCGCCGCTGATCCGCTCGGAGGCCAGTTACCTCATCACCGGCGGTTTCGGTGGGTTCGGGCTAGAACTCGCGCATTGGCTGGTGGCCCAGGGCGCGCGACACCTGGTGCTGGCAAGCCGCAGCGGTGACGGCACGCCGCAGGCCCAAGCGGCGGTGCGTGCCCTGGAACGCGGTGGCGCACGGGTTCTGGCGGTGGCTGCGGATGTGGCAGATGCGGCCCAAGTGCAGCGCTTGATGGCCGACACCAAGTCGCGGATGCCACCGCTCAAAGGCGTTTTCCATACGGCGGTGGTTCTGGACGGTAACGCTTCAATCATTCAGAGCCAGCGAGAGGGCATCAGAAACGCGATGCGCGCAAAGGCTGTAGGCGCCTGGAACTTGCATCAAGCCACTTGCGAAATGGCACTTGATCAATTCGTGCTGTTCTCGTCAATGGCCTCGGTCATGGGGCCGACAGGTATTCCTGCCTATGCGGCTGCAAACTTGTTCCTAGATCAATTGGCCCAATGGCGTCGCAGCAGAGGCTTGCCGGCGGTGTCAATCAATTGGGGTAGCTTGGGGGATGTGGGGATGGTGGGCCAGTCTTCGGAACGCACCCAGCATTTGAACCTGATTGGCATGCCGTCTCTGACACCCGGCCAAGCCATGCAGGCATTGGCGGCCATCTTGCGCAGCGGGATCGCGCAAATTGGTGTATCCCTCTTCCAATGGCGACGCTGGCTGGACTTCCACTCCGCACTGACGACCTCACCACGATTCCGTGGGCCGGTAGAAGAAGTTGCTCAGCAGCGTGAGATCGGCACGAGTTCATCTTCAGATGACTTGTGGGCGGGCCTGGACGATACCGCCCGGCTTCAAGTCATCTCATCCGCGCTCATAGAAGCCGCGGCCCAGGTGCTGAAGCTCGACCCGCAACGCATAGACGCGGGGCATTCGCTGTTGCAGCTGGGACTGGATTCGTTGCTGGCGGTTGAATTGCAGGCGGTGCTTGAACGGAGAATCGGCTTGCGCGTGCCTCTGCTGGGGTTGATGGGCAACAACAGCTTGGCCCAATTGGCTCAACAGTGGAGTGAACAGGCTGATGTGCCCGGCGGCGATTCCATCGTGGAGAAGCCTTCTGGGGAGCCTGAAGATTCTCTGCTGGTGAGTCTGGAAGACCTGGGTGAGGACGACATCGATCGGTTATTGGATCGGATCGGTGCACAGCCATGAATACCCCCTCGCTGGCTGAGAAACGCACGGCATTGGCCGAAGCGCTCAAGCGCCAGGCCCGCGAGGGCTTGCGACATTGGCCTTTGTCTCGTGACCAGCAAGCCATGTGGCACGTCTACCTTCGCGACCCCGGAGGTTTTGCTTACAACGTGGCGATGGCGCTGCGTTTTGGGCAGGGATTTCAGGTGGATGCGATGAGGCAAGCCTGCGCCGACTTGACCAAACGGCATGCACTGCTGCGCGCCGTTTTCATGGAGGTGGATGCCAAGCCGTTGCAGCAGATCGCCCCTCAACGGCCCTTGCGGTTCACGGTGCACGATGCGCAGGGGCTGGATGAAGCGGCTTTGCAGACCCAGGTGCGGGCCGCCTATCGGCGGCCGTTCAATTTGCAGCATGAGACGCCCGTTCGATTCGACCTGTTCAGCCGCGGCCCGCAGGAAACCATCCTGCTGATCAGCTTGCACCACATCGTTTGCGACGGTTGGTCGATGTGGCTCATCGTGGACGAACTTCGGCAGCTGTATGAAGCTGCCGTGAGAGGCAGCCAGTCGTCTTTGCCAACCCTGCAACATTCATTCCGTGACCACATAGCGGCGCAAGACGCACTGCTGTCCGGCGACCGGGGTCTCCGGATGTGGGACTTCTGGCGAAAAGCCTTGGCGGGTGCCACGGATGACGTGGCCTTGACCACTGACCGGCCCCGTCCTCGGCAACGCAGCTTCAATGGCGATTCGGTCGAACTGGACCTCGGGCCGGCGGTCACTGCACGCTTGCTTCAACAAAGTAGGTCGTTGGGTTCCACTCCCTATGTGTTGCTGCTGGCAGCGTACGGTGTTCTGCTGTGGCGGCACACCGGCAACGAGGACCTGCTGCTCGGCTCACCGATGGCCGGTCGCACCAGTCCTACGCATGCCGGCATCGTGGGGCATTTTTCCAACCCGGTGGTGTTGCGGTTGGATTTGAGCGGTGACCCTTCTTTCCAGAAGTTGTTGGAACGTGTGCGCCACACCACTGCCGGCGCGCTGGAACACCAGGGGTTTCCCTTCACCGAATTGGTTCGGCGCCTAAACATTCCACACGACCCGAGCCGAACCCCGCTGACGCCGGTGAGCTTCTCCATGCAGAAAGACCACTTGGGCAGCGGTATCAGTTCCGACCACATCGCATGGAGTGGCGTTGCGATGTCGCTCTACCCCATGCCGCAGCAGGAAGGACAGAACGACCTGGACCTCGACCTCTTGCAGTATCCCGACCGCATCGCTGGCAGTTTCAAATACAACGTCGACCTGTTCGAGCGTGGCACGGTCGAACGCTTGGCTCAGCATTTCCGTACCTTGCTAGACGCGGTGCTGGCCGATCCGCTGCAGCGTCTGAGCGCGCTGCCGATGATGGACGAAGCCGAGTACCGACGACTGCTAAGCCAAGGATTCGGTCCGGTGGCCGAGGTGCCCTGGCAGGTGGCCGCGCCGCAGCTGTTCGAACAACAAACGCGGCGCACGCCCGACGCGCTGGCCTGCTCATCCGAAGATGGCAGCAACCAACTCAGTTACGCCGAGTTGAACCATCAAGCCAATCAACTGGCGCACCTATTGCTGTCTAGAGGTTTGACCTTGCAGGACCGTGTGGGCCTGTACCTGGAGCGCTCGCCGCAATACCTTGTGGCTTTGCTGGCTGTGTTCAAAGCCGGCGGCACTGTGGTTGCGCTCGACCCCTCGCACCCAGTGGTTTACACCCGCCGCATGCTGGCGGATGCCGAACCAGGCTGGGTGCTGACGCAGGTGGCGCTGGCCGCTGCTTTGAACGGTGCGCCGGTGGTCTGCCTCGATGCGCCGGCCTCGGAATCGGCGCTCGCCATGGCCCCTGACACCGACCCGTTGCCCCGCGTGAATCCCGACGATCTGGCCCAGATCGCCTACACCTCCGGCTCCACCGGCGAGCCCAAGGGCGTGGTGGTGACGCACCGGCAAATCCTGAACTGGCTGCATGCGCTGTGGGCGCGCACGCCGTTTGAACCTGGCGAGGTGGTCGCGCAGCGCACCAATGCCGGCTTCGTGGTGTCGGTGAAGGAAATGCTCGCGGGCCTGCTGTCCGGCGTGCCCCAGGTGATCGTGCACGACGAGACCAGCAAGGATTTGCCCGCGTTCATCAACCTGCTGGAGCGCCATCGGGTGACGCGGCTGAACATCGTGCCCTCGCACTTGCAAGCCCTGCTGCGCGTGCTCGACCGGCCGCAGCAGTTGGCGACGCTGAAGCACATCACCACCGCCGGCGAGATGCTGACGCAGGCATTGCGCGCCGAGCTGCGGCGCAAGCTGCCGGGCGTGGTGCTGTGGAACAACTACGGCTGCACCGAGCTGAACGACATCACCTACTGCGCGCCGCACGAGCAAGAGGCGGCGTGCGATTTCGTGCCCATCGGCCGGCCCATCGCCAACACCCAGGTCCACGTGTTGGATGCGCAGCTGAAGGCCGTGCCCATCGGTGTGCCCGGCGAGCTGTGCGTCGAATCGCCCGCCGTGGGCCCTGGCTACTGGCGCAGGCCCGACTTGACCGAAGAGCGCTTCATCGCCTCGCCGTTCACGCCCGGCGCGACGCTCTACCGAACCGGTGACATCGTGCGCTGGCGCGCCGACGGCCAGCTCGATTACATCGGCCGGCGGGATTTCGACATCAAGATCCGCGGCCAGCGCATCGACGTGCGGCAGGTGGAGGCGGTGCTCAAGGGGCATCCCGGTGTGAAGGAGGGCGTGGTGCATCGACACGCCCGCAGCGGCGATCCGCAAGAGGGGCAGCTTGTGGCCTATTACGTGACGCAGGCGCCGGCACCCAGCGTCGAAGCCTTGCGCGGGCACCTGTCGGCGCAGTTGCCAGCCTTCATGGTGCCCAGCTTGTACGTGGCGCTGGAGGCCTTGCCCCGCCTGCCCAACGGCAAACTTGACCGCCGCAGCCTGCCGGCGCCCGACGACCGCTTGCAGGCCGGCGAGGGCGCCGCGCCGCTGGAAGGCACGCCCGCCCAACTGGCCCAGCTGTGGGCCGGCTTGCTGGAGATTCCCGCCGAGCGCATCGGCGCGCACGACAACTTTTTCTCCATCGGTGGTGATTCGCTGCTGACCAGCACCGCCATCGCAAAGATCTACAACACCTTCGGCGTGGAGCTGCCGATGCGCACCTTGTTCGAGGCGCAGACACTGCAAGCCCTGGCCGCGCGCATCGACGCTGCCCGGGGTGAGGCGGCGGAAGCCGCCGCGCCCGTCGACCTGGCGGCCGAGGCTGCGCTCGACCCAGCCATCCGGCCCGAGCCCGGTAGTTGGATTGCGCTAGAACACGCCCGCCGCATCTTCCTCACCGGTGCTACCGGCTATGTAGGCGGCCACCTGCTGCACACGCTGCTGGAAGGCACCGGGGCCCAGATCCACTGCCTGGTGCGGCCCGAGACGGTCGAGCACGCGATGGGCCGACTGCGCGATGCGGTGGCGCGGCATGGCTTCGACACGGCGCAGTTCCATCGCGTCAAGCCGATTCTGGGTGCGCTGGACCGGCCTGGGCTGGATCTGTCGCCCGCGCAGTTCGACGAGCTGGCGCACCAGATGGACGCCATCGTGCACTGCGGCGCGTCGATCAACCTGGCGCAGCCCTATGCGCAACTGAAACCGGTGAACGTGGACGGCACGCGGGAGGTGATCCGCCTGGCTTGCACGCACCGCGCCAAGGCCTTGCACCACCTGTCCACCACCGTGGTGTTCGACGCTGAAGCGTATTTCGACGGCCGCACGCTCTTGGAGCGCGACGAACCGCTGGAAACCCAAGGGATGGACCTGGGCTATCCCGCCAGCAAATGGGTGGCTGAGCGGCTGGTGAAGCAGGCCGGCGAGCGGGGGCTGCCAGTCACCGTCTACCGCCTGGGGGCAGTGGTGGGCTCTGCCGCCACAGGCATTTGGCGCGCCAATGACCTGGCGCATTCGCTGATGGCCGCGGCCCTGGCCAGTGGGGAATGGTGCGACATCGACCGCGAGCTGTACTGTGTGCCGGTGGACCACGTGTGCCGCGCCGTGCTGGCGCTGGGCAGCGACGGGTCGGCGCAAGGCTGCAACTTCCACCTGGTCGCGCCTTCGCCGTTGCGCTCGGGGCAGGTGTTCAAGTGGTTGAAAGAAATGGGCCGCGTGAGGCAGCGGGTGGATGCGGCCGCCTGGTTCGGTGACCAAGGGCATGCAACTGCTGGCCAGGTGCCACGGTTGATGACCTGGCCGCAACTGCAGGCGATGCAGCGGCGCCATGCCCAGGCGCCGTGTTTTGATTGCGCTGAGACGCGTGCGCTGCTGGCGGCGCGGCACATCGATGTGCCGGTGATCGATGGGCAGATGGTGGCGCGGTGGGTGGGGATGGAGGGGAATTTCGATGGGGCAGGGGTCATCCGCAGCAAGAGCGGTTGATGAGAGATATCCAGCATGCCGGTCACTCTGCACCCTTCGTGGGGCTCGGTAGACGGAACGGTGTCTCTCCGCCATCGCCCCCTCACCCCAACCCTCTCCCCCGTGCCGGGGGCGAGGGAGTTTCTGCTCCCTCTCCCGCTGGCGGGAGCGGGTTGGGGTGAGGGTTTTGGCGTGTCACTCACTTTGACCAAATGAACAGAGTCTCTCCGCATGACCGATCCCTGCTTCGCCCTGCTGGACGACTGCCAAGCCAGCCCAGACGCGCCCACCAGCCGGCTCTATACGGGACTGGCGAAGGTGCATGTCTGTGCCGATGGCCCTGCGATGGACCGTTGCTGGCCGGCCGTCGAAGCCGACATCCAAAGCGGCCTGCACGCCGTGGTGCTGGCCGACTACGAATGGGGCGCCAAGCTGATCGGCGCGGGCACGGCCGCTCTGGGGGCTGACGACTGCGGCAGCCTGCGTGTGCTGCTGTTTCGCCAACTGCAGCGACTGGACAGGGAGGCGGTGTCGCGGCACCTCGCCGATCTGGCGGATGCAGCCCAGCCCGCCCCAGCCGGCGTGCGCGACTGGCAGCCTTCGGTCACGCAGCCCGTGTTCGAAGACCGCATCGCGCAAGTGCAGGCGCTGATCCGCGCCGGCGAAACCTACCAGGTCAACTTCACCTACCGCCTGCACGGCCGGGCCTTTGGTTCGCCGGTGGACTTGTACCGCCGCCTGCGCGAGCGTCAACCGGTGGCTTTCGGCGCCTTGGTGCGTTTGCCGGCGGGGGAGGGGGTCGACTGGGTGCTGTCGCTGTCGCCCGAATTGTTCGTGCGCCATGAAGCCGGGCAGCTGACTTCCCGGCCGATGAAAGGCACCGTGCGGCGCGATGTGGACGACCCGGTGGTCGACGCCGAGCAGGCGCGCTGGCTGGCCAACGACGAGAAGAACCGCGCCGAGAACCTGATGATCGTCGACCTGATGCGCAACGACCTGGGGCGGGTGTCGCAGACCGGCTCAGTGCGGGTGCCGGCCTTGTTCGCGGTGGAGCACCACCCCACGGTGCACCAGATGACGTCCACCGTGACCTCGCGCATCGGTCCCGGGGTGGACTTCCCCACGCTGCTGCGCGCGCTGTTCCCCTGCGGTTCGATCACCGGCACGCCCAAGCACCACACCATGGACTTGATCGCGCGGCTGGAAGACGGCAGTGGCCCGCGCGGCCTGTACACCGGCGCCATCGGCTGGCTCGACGCGCCGCCGCCTGGCCAGCGCTGCGGCGACTTCTGCCTGTCGGTGGCGATCCGCACGCTGACCCTGGGGACGGCCGACGCGTTGGGCGAACGCCCGGCCGTGCTGGGCGTGGGCGGCGGCATCGTGCTCGACTCCGCCGCCGCCGCGGAATACGAAGAGACCCGCACCAAAGCCCGCTTCGTGACCGGCATGAACCCAGGTTTCACCTTGTTCGAAACGATGTCCGCACAGCGTGGCCGCGCCGTGCGCGGTTTGGCCCGGCACCTGGCCCGCCTGGCCGGTAGCGCGCGGGTGTTCGGCTTCCGTTTCGACCGGGACGGCGCGGCGGCCCAGCTGGGCCTGCACGTTTCTCAACTGCAGGACGACAGCCTGCACCGCATCCGGCTGGACCTGCAGCACAGCGGCCATCTGCTGGTGACCAGCAGCCCCCTGGCGCCACTGCCCGCCGGGCCGGTGCGGCTGCTGCTGTCCGGCACGCCGGCGCCGGCCGGCGAGGCGGCGTTGCGCGCCCACAAGACCTCGGCGCGCGTCGTTTACGACGCCGCCATCCAGCAGGCGCAAGCCCAAGGTGCGTTCGACATGCTCTTCTTCAATTCACAAGGCGAATTGACCGAAGGCGCCCGCAGCAATGTGTTCGTGCGGCTGGATGGACGCTGGTGCACACCGCCCCTTGCCTGCGGCGTATTGCCTGGCACGGCGCGCGCCCGGTTGCTGGCGCGTAGCCGATGGTTCAGCGAGCGGGTGATCCGGCGCGAAGACCTGGCGCGGGCGGAAGGATTTTTCGTCTGCAACGCATTGCGCGGTGTGGTGCGGGCAGTGCTGACTGACGAGGGAGGGCGTGTGTGCTGACAGGCCTGCCGGGCATAACGATTCCATCCTTCAGCCTCTGGGCGGAAATCACTGCCGGATTTCCCGAATTCTTCGGAGGCAAATCCCCGATGAGGCCATCACAAGATTGCGTTGTGGCGCGCATCCATGACCACCCCACTGAATAGAAACGAACCCGCGACCGCCAACCACCCTGCAAGAAGCCGCAGCGACACCAATCAGTCCTCGGCTCGTACTGCGTTCGCGCTTGCCCTGAATTGGAGATGAATGATGCAGAGTGATTCCGAGTCAAAGCTCCCGCAGTTGTTCTTGCTTTTGTGTTTCATCCATGCGTTGGCCATCTGGTTGCTGCATGCGCAAGAGATGCTTGTCGGGATGCCATGGTTTTATTGGGTATGGCCAGCCTGGGCGCCTGCATATCTTTCTGTAAAGCAAAAGCAAACGACCCGCCGCGGATTCACCGGTGTTTGGGTCGCAATTGCGGGGGGAATTCTCTGGTTGATGCCATTCATCCGGATGTTCACTGACTTGGCCTTGGGGCAGGGCGCCAGGATGTGATGGGCCCCGCATTGAGTTGAAAGGCCGATGCTGATGCTTTGGTGCGGGCGGTGCTGGTGAACAGTGAAAGCCTGTGTGCCTCAAGTCTGCGGGGCATGAAGATTGTTCCTTTATTTCTTCGAATAATTACATTAGACGAAAAAATGGAACATACTCCGATCATGCTTTCCGATACCCACACCCAGCGCGTTCTCAATCTCGCCAGCCAAAAGGGGCTGCTGCGCGCCAGCGATCTGGACGCCATCGATGCGCCGCGGGTCGTCCTCACACGCCTGACCGCCGCGGGGCTGCTGGAGAGGGTGGGGCGTGGCCTCTATCGTCTGCCCGATGCGCAGGGATCGGAGTTCGAGAGCCTCGGCACCGTGGCCACCAAGGTGTCACAAGCCGTGTTCTGCCTGCTCACCGCCCTGCAGTTCCACGAACTGACCACCCAGCTGCCGCGCCAGGTGTGGATCGCCATGCCGCGCGGCAGCCATGCCCCGCGGTTCGACTATCCGCCGGTCAAGATGGTGCAGTTCACGGGCGAAGCCCACACGGCAGGTGTCGAAGAGGTTGAACGCGATGGCGTCAAGCTCCGGATGTACGGCGTGGCCAAGACCGTCGCTGACTGCTTCAAGCATCGCAACAAGATCGGCCTGGACGTGGCGCTGGAAGCGCTGAAGGAGGCCCGGTCCCAGAACAAGGCCTCGGTCGACGACATCTGGCGCTTCGCCAAGATCTGCCGCGTGGCCAATGTGATTCGGCCTTACCTGGAAATCATCGGATGAGCCCGGCCCACGCCAACCTCGCCGCTTCCGTTCGTGCGCGGCTGCTCAACGTTGCCAAGGCTCAAGGGGTCGATTTCAACCAGGTGTTGGTGCGTTTCGCGCTGGAGCGCATGCTTTACCGCCTGACCCGGTCGCAACACGCGGATCGATTCCTGTTGAAAGGCGCGCTGCTGTTCACGCTGTGGTACGACATGCCCCACCGCGCCACGCGCGACGCGGACTTGCTCGGCTTCGGCGCCAGCGACCTGCCTTCGGTCGCCGAAACTTTCCGCGACATCGCCGCTGTGGCGGTCGACGACGGCATCGTGTTCGACCCAGCCTCGGTCACGGTCGAAGAGATCCGAAAGGACGCCGGCTACGGCGGCGTTCGTGTGGTCCTCTCGGGCGAGCTGGCCAAGGCGCGCTGCAAGACGCAGATCGATGTCGGCTTCGGTGACGCCGTCACACCCGCACCTGTGGATTCGGTCTATCCCGTCTTGCTGGATGACCTGCCCGCGCCCCGGTTGCGGGTTTACCCAACGTACACCGTCATCGCAGAAAAGCTCCATGCCATCGCCGTGCTGGGCATGGCCAACAGCCGCTTGAAGGACTACTTCGACTTGTCGGTGTTGCTGGAACGGGAAACCCTGGATGCCGGGCTGCTGGCCCAGGCGATCAAGGCCACTTTCGAACGACGCGGCACGCCCGCGCCCGACGCGCTGCCGATCGGGCTGACGGATGAATTCGCGCACGACGCGTCTCGGCAGGCGTTGTGGCTGGCCTTCCTCAAGAAGAACGATCTCGTCCTTGAGCCTTTGCCGGCCATCGTCGATCGATTGCGTTCGGCATTGGCGCCCGTGGTGCGCGCGTAGCCGCCTATTCGGGAATTCACGAGTCCAAAGCCCGTCGCTCGACCTGAGCGCCAAGGCGCATTGCCGAATCGAGCACAAGTTCACGGTTTAACCCGTTTGGCTAGGGCGGAGCGATGAGCGCTGGGAATTTCTCTCGGCCGTCCGCCATGCGAGTTCACACCCTCGCCCAAAGCCAGGCGCCACAACGGTTTCGCCCGGTGCCTTGACTCAAATCGCGCTTGACGGAAGCGCCAGACCGATCCTGGTCGGCCGTCCTTCCACGCCTTCCTGGATTTCTTCGCGGTTTGGCCGCGCCTTTGCGCCAAAAAAAAAAGAAAGCGCCCAAAGAAGATCTGCCCATGACGGCTGACCGGCCATAGAGACGGCGGCCTCGAAAACACAAGGTGCCCGACAGGCGCTGCATCTCAGGGAAGAGGGCCCATGGCGAAAAGGACGATTCCAGTTCAATACCGTCAATCCGGTTGGCACGAGGCGCCGAGGTGCGCCCCATGACATTCGCGTTGGCCATGCGCAATCTGCTGCGCAACCGCCGCCGCTCGCTGGCCACGTTGGCCGCGGTGGCGATCGGCGCCATGTCCGTCCTGCTGTTCGGTGGCTACAAGGCCAACATCAAGTACAGCATGCAGACGGAGTACGTCGCCAGCGGCGGCCACATCCAGATCCAGCACCGCAGTTTCTACCTTTACGGCAGCGGCGACCCGACGGACTATGGCATCCCCGGCTACCGGGGGCTCATCGACGCCATCCAACGCGACGACGCGCTGCGCGGCATGGTGGTGCTGGCGACGCCCGCACTGCAGTTCAGCGGGGTGGCAGGCAACTATGCGGCCGGCGTGTCGCGGGCCGTCGTGGGCTGGGGCGTGGTGGCGGCCGACTACCAACGCATGCGGCAATGGAATGACTTCCACCTGACCGACCTGCAGATGGCGTCGGCGTTGCAGGGGACGCCGCCCGATTCGGCGGTGGTGGGTGTGGGGCTGGCGCGGGTGCTGAGGCTGTGCGAAACGCTGGGCATCACCGACTGCACGCCGCCCGAGCGCTCGCTGCGGGCACCTGCCGCCGCCTCCGTGGAGGCCCTGCCCAGTGACATTGCCGAGCTCGGGCTGGGCGAAGGCCAGGGCGACGAATCCGCCGGGCCAGGCAAGACGAAAGACCCGCGCCAACTGGAACTGCTGGTCAGCAGCCTGCGCGGCGCACCCAATGTGGCCCAACTGTCGCTGGTGGCGGCCGAGAAGCAGGGGTTCAAGGAGCTGGACGAGATCCTGCTCCAGCTGCACCTGGCCCAGGCCCAGCAGCTGGTCTACGGCAAGGCGCAGCCCGAGGCCACGACCATCATGGTCCAGCTGCGCCACTCGCACCAGATGCGCGCCGCCGTCATCGCCGACGGCGTCAAGCTGGTGCCCACGCCGGCCGGTGCGCCGAGGGAGCTGATCGTGGACGAAACCCAGGCCGCCTTCACCGGCGCCTGGACGGCATCGACCTACGTCAAGGAGTACTGGGGCCAGGGATACGCGCATGCCGCGCCGGGCGCCACGGTGTCCACCGCCAGGTGGGCCGTGGCGTCTTTGGTGGGGCGGTACAGGGTCTACGCCAGCTGGACCGCAGGCACCAACCGGGCGCGCAACGCCGGCTACACCGTCAACCACGGTGGGCTGGGGATCAAGAACATCGTGAACCAGCAGGTCAACGGCGGCCGCTGGGTGCTGTTGGGCGAATACGCGTTCAATGGGCCGGTGGAGGTGGTGCTGACGAACCAGGGCGCCGATGGCGTGGTGATCGCGGACGCCGTCCGGTTCGTGCCTGTGCCATGAAAGGGACCCCGATGAAAAGAGCCATCACCTGCCTGCTGGGCTTGCTCGCCTGCGCCGACATCGCGATGGCGGAATGCACCGCCAACCTCGCGCTGCAGCCCGCCAGCACCTTCCCGTCGCTCCCGGGGCGACTGCTCTACCACTCGTATGTCGAATACGGCAATGGTTCGAGCCTGTACCTCTACGACTTCCCCACCAACAGGGTCACCCAGCTGGACAAGCCCCAGTGGAACCTGACCGACCCGATGAATGCGCAGTTCTCGCCAGACGGCAAGAACATCGTCTTCATGGCCCGCCGCGGCACCAAGTGGAATGTGTTCAGCTGGACCCTGGGAACGGCCGAGTTGCCGGTCAACCTGACGGAGTCGCTCTCCGGCCGCAGCGAGGACCCGAGGTTCTCGCCCGACGGAAAACGCATGGTGATGAAGTACGAGGCGGACCTGTTCGTGGTCACCCTGGCCTATACCGGCTCGAAGATCACCGGGCTTGTGCCGTACTCGGGCCAGAACCTCACCGGCGACGCCTGGACGGCCGAGCAGTCCATGCCGGGGCTCACGCCGGGGGAGAAGTACATCGTCTACGCGCAGGGCGCGGGGAACTCGGTGCTGTACCGCAAGGCCATGAAGTCGGGCACGGCGCAGAAGCTGGCCGAGCCACCGATCGGCGCCAAGGACTACTTCCCGGTCGTCAGGGACTATTCGACCTATTTCTTTACGCGCTCGACGCCGCCGCGGGCCGGCCACAAAAAGGGCTTCGACCAATTGATGGTGCTGAACACCCTGGCGACTGACGTGGACCCGGAAGCACTGAAGCTCAACGACTGCGACTCCAACAACTCCGACCCGGCGCCGGTCGACGAGGACTACCTGGTCTTCTCTTCGGGCAAGTACAACCCGCCCTATGGCCTGGTCCTCGGCGAGATCAGCAGCGGCAAGGTCTGGCGGTTAGACGCCGCCATCAACGTGCCGGACGGCCGGCAGAAGCTGGGGGCGAGCTACACCAGGGCGCGCTGACTGGGATAGGAAAAAGCCGGGTGCGCTCCTCAAACACCCACTCATTCGATGTGAATGCTTCTCGCACCGGAAAACCGGATGCCGAGGACTCCGATGCGCCCGGCGCCAAGCCCCGCCCCTGACGACAAGCATTAGGAATTGTTGGGTGCGCCCGAGGGGCGTAACAACGGTTGCCTGATGACCGATCACTTCGGATCGACGCCCAGCGCACTGCGACGGCGCCTTTCACAACTGGCGTCATCCCTCGCCCGAAGACAACTGCCGCAGCCCTCTGCTCGCCCCGGCACAGCCGCCGACGCCCCTGCTTCTTCGGACCCTGCTCCAAGGTTTTGGCTTGATTCGACGCCACAGTTTTTCTAGCGTTTTCACACGCCAAAAAGATAATAAATATTTACTTATAAAAGTAAATGTATCAATAAATTTTATGTCAAAACGGCCCCATATTTAGGTTCTTTCTTCAGCGACCACCTATCTAGCCTAGCGGGCCTTGGGATGTGGTTCATGGCCGCTGTGAGGCCATAGACCTGGATTGAATCTGCTGCGCAAGCGTGTGCATCGACCGGACAGAAGGACGCGGTGCACCACGAACCGGCCTGCCTTGGTGGCGAGTGCCCGACCGCCCGGATTCGCATCCAGGTAGCCCCATCCCGCCAAGTTACCCCGTTTTGTCTACTCAGTGATTGGAAGCTCAATGAATCAACCACCCATCCCCACGTCACCTTTCCAAGAGGAGGTCCCGGCCATCCTGGCGCTTGCAGACGGCTCCGTGTTCCACGGCGCATCGATCGGGGCGGTGGGCGAAACGGCGGGTGAAGTGGTGTTCAACACCGCGATCACCGGCTACCAGGAGATCCTCACCGATCCTAGCTACAGCTGCCAGATCGTGACGCTCACCTACCCCCACATCGGGAACACCGGCGTCAACCTGCAGGATGTGGAGGCCGGCCGGGTGCATGCGGCGGGTCTGGTCATCCGGGACCTGGCTTTGCTCGAGTCCAACTTCCGTTCGGTGGGACCGCTGCCGCAATACCTGAAGCAACAGGGCGTGGTGGCCATCGCCGGCATCGACACCCGCAGGCTCACCCGCATCCTGCGCGAGAAGGGGGCGCAGAACGGTGCCATCGTGGCGGGGGAGGGCGCCGGTGCGGAACGCGCCTTGCAACTTGCACGCGGTTTCCACGGCCTGGCGGGCACGGACCTGGCGAAGGTGGTGACCACCTCCGCCGCCTACGAGTGGCAGGAAACCGAATGGCGGTTGAGCCGGGACGACGGGACACCCGGCCACGGCGTGCAGCGAGACGCCGCGCGCCATGTCGTCGTGGTCGACTTCGGCATCAAGCAGAACATCCTGCGCATGCTGGCCGAGCGCGGCTGCAGGCTCACGGTGTTGCCCGCCCAAAGCACGGCGGAGGACGTGCTGGCTTTGCGGCCCGACGGGGTCTTCCTCTCCAACGGGCCCGGGGACCCCGAGCCTTGCGACTATGCGATCGACACGGCGCGCCAGGTCATCGAACGCGGCATCCCGACCTTCGGCATTTGCCTCGGCCACCAACTGATGGCCCTGGCCAGCGGAGCCAAGACCCGGAAGATGCGGTTCGGCCACCACGGCGCCAACCATCCCGTGCAAGACCTCGACACACGGCAGGTGCTGATCACCTCGCAGAACCACGGCTTCGCGGTGGACGCCGCCTCGCTGCCCGCGAATTGCCGTCCCACCCATGTGTCGCTGTTCGACAGCTCATTGCAGGGCTTCGCCCGCACCGACAAGCCCGCCTTTTGCTTCCAGGGGCACCCCGAGGCGTCGCCCGGACCCCAGGACATCGGCGGGCTGTTCGACCGTTTCGTGGACTTGATGGAGAAACACAAAAATGCCTAAGCGCACCGACATCCGAAGCATCCTCATCATCGGCGCCGGCCCGATCGTGATCGGCCAGGCCTGCGAGTTCGACTACTCCGGCGCGCAGGCCTGCAAGGCCTTGCGCGAAGAGGGGTACCGCGTGGTGCTGGTCAACAGCAACCCGGCGACGATCATGACCGACCCTCACATGGCCGATGCGACCTATATCGAGCCCATCACCTGGCAGGTGCTCGAACGCATCATCGACAAAGAGCGGCCGGATGCGGTGCTGCCCACCATGGGCGGGCAGACCGCGCTGAACTGCGCGCTTGACCTGCACCGCCACGGCGTGCTGGCGAAATACGGATGCGAATTGATCGGTGCCTCGCCCGAAGCCATTGACATGGCCGAGGACAGGTCGAAATTCAAGCAGGCGATGACGCGCATCGGCTTGGGCTCGGCGCGGTCTGGAATTGCACACACCATGGAAGAGGCCTGGGCGGCGCAGCAGAGCATCGGCTTCCCGGTCATCATCCGCCCGTCCTTCACGATGGGGGGAACGGGCGGCGGCATCGCCGAAGACAAGGAGGAGTTCGAGGCCATCTGCCGGCGCGGCCTGGAGGCCTCTCCCACCAGCGAGTTACTCATCGAAGAGTCGCTGATCGGCTGGAAAGAATTCGAGATGGAAGTGATCCGCGACAAGGCGGACAACTGCATCATCGTCTGCTCCATCGAGAACCTGGATCCGATGGGCGTGCATACCGGCGACTCGATCACGGTGGCCCCGGCGCAGACGCTTACTGACAAGGAATACCAGATCATGCGCAACGCCTCCCTGGCGGTGTTGCGCGAGATCGGCGTGGAGACAGGTGGGTCGAACGTGCAGTTCGCGGTCAACCCGAAGAACGGCCGAATGATCGTGATCGAGATGAACCCACGGGTGTCGCGGTCGTCGGCGCTGGCCTCCAAGGCCACAGGCTTTCCCATTGCGAAGGTAGCCGCCAAGCTGGCTGTCGGGTTCACGCTGGACGAGCTGCGCAATGAAATCACCGGCGGCGCCATCCCAGCGTCGTTCGAGCCCAGCATCGACTACGTCGTCACCAAGATCCCGCGTTTCGCTTTCGAGAAATTCCCGCAAGCCGACGACCGCCTCACCACCCAGATGAAATCGGTGGGTGAAGTGATGGCGATCGGGCGCACCTTCCAGGAATCGTTCCAGAAGGCGCTGCGCGGCCTGGAAGTGGGCGTCGACGGCCTGTGCCGCAAGGCGGTCGGGCCGGGCAAGTCGCTGCGCAGGGAGCTCGCCAAGCCGGGGCCGGAGCGCATCTGGCACATCGGCGAGGCCTTTGCGCTGGGCTACACGGCGATGGACGTGCATGGTCTCACCCACATCGACCCCTGGTTCCTGTCGCAGATCAAGGAGCTCTCCGACATCCAGCGCTGGCTGGAGTCCCAGAAGCTGGGGGGCCTGGATGCGCCGACCCTGTTCAAGCTCAAGCGCAAGGGCTTCTCGGACCGTGGGCTGGGCACGTTGCTCGGCACCACGGAAAAGGCGGTGCGCGAGAAGCGGCATGCGCTGGGCGTGCGCCCGGTCTACAAGCGGGTGGACACCTGCGCGGCGGAATTCGCCACCGACACCGCCTACATGTATTCCACCTATGAGGAGGAGTGCGAGTCTCACCCTTCCGGCAAGAAGAAGATCGTGGTGCTGGGCGGTGGGCCGAACCGCATCGGGCAGGGCATCGAGTTCGACTATTGCTGCGTGCACGCCGCGCTGGCATTGCGCGAGGACGGGTACGAGACCATCATGGTCAACTGCAACCCCGAGACGGTCTCGACCGACTACGACACGTCCGACCGGCTGTATTTCGAGCCTCTGACGCTGGAAGACGTGCTGGAGATCGTCGCCAAGGAGAAGCCAGCCGGCGTGATCGTCCAATATGGCGGCCAGACCCCGCTGAAGTTGGCGCTGGACCTGCAGGCCAACGGCGTGCCGATCATCGGCACGTCGCCCGACATGATCGACGCTGCCGAGGACCGCGAGCGCTTCCAGCAACTGCTGCACAAGCTGGGGCTGCGCCAGCCTCCGAACCGCACGGCCCGCACCGAGCCCGACGCTTTGGTCCTGGCCGACGAGATCGGCTATCCGCTGGTGGTTCGCCCGTCCTATGTGCTGGGCGGACGCGCCATGGAGATCGTGCACGAGCAGCGCGACCTGGAGCGCTACATGAGGGAGGCCGTCAAGGTGTCGCACGACTCCCCGGTGCTGCTCGACCGCTTCCTGAACGACGCCATCGAGGTGGACGTTGACTGTCTGTCAGACGGCCACCGCACCTTCATTGGCGGCGTGATGCAGCACATCGAGCAGGCCGGCGTGCATTCCGGCGATTCCGCCTGCGCGTTGCCGCCGTATTCGCTTTCGCCCGAGACCGTGAGCGAGATCAAGCGCCAGACCAGCCTGATGGCCAAGGAACTGAATGTCGTCGGCCTGATGAACGTGCAGTTCGCGGTGCAGCGCATCGACGGCCGGGACACCGTGTTCGTGCTTGAGGTCAACCCCCGCGCTTCCCGCACGGTGCCGTTCGTCTCGAAGGCCACGGGGCTGGCGCTGGCCAAGGTCGCCGCGCGATGCATGGTGGGCCAGTCGCTGGTGGAGCAGGGGATCGTCCACGAGGTGACGCCCGCGTTCTTCAGCGTCAAAGAAGCGGTTTTCCCCTTCGTCAAGTTCCCTGGCGTGGACACCATCCTCGGCCCGGAGATGAAATCGACCGGCGAAGTGATGGGTGTGGGACAAACCTTCGGAGAGGCCTTCCTCAAGGCCCAGCTTGGCGCTGGAGTCAAGCTCCCCGCATCCGGCGAGGCCTTCATCAGCGTCAAGGACAGCGACCGGGCGCGCGCCGTGCTCCTGGCGCGCGACTTGATCGGCCTGGGGTTCTCCATCGTCTCGGACGGCGGCACGGCCAAGGCCATCGCGGCTGCAGGTGTTCCTTTGCAGGTGTCGGACGAGCGTCCCGATGATCCACGCATCCTCGACATGGTCAAAGCCCGGAAGATCGCGCTCGTCGTGATCACCGTCGACGAGAGGCGCGGCGCCATCGCCGAGTCCAACGCCCTGCGCACCGCCGCGCTGGCGGCCCAGGCGGTGTGCTGCACCACCATCGCAGGCGCCGAGGCAACCGTGCTGGCTTTGCGGCACGGCAGTGCCTTGGAGGTGCGGTCCCTGCAGTCCCTGCATCAGACGTTGAAGGATTCCCAGAAGGTCACGCTGACGCAGGTGCCCCGCATCGAGCGCCGGGAAGACGCGGTGCGCGCCAAAGGCTTGCGGGCGCGGTACTCGCGGAACGAAGCGCAGCCCATCAACCTCTTCATTCGCCAGCCCTTTACCGAGTCGGATGAGCGGGAACAGAAGATGATCGCCGGCGTGCTGGACCTCATCGGGTCAGCCAGCGGCCAGCCTTACCCCTTCAACTACCTGACGGGCCGCCAGGCCGAAAGCGCGGCAACGTTCAAGGTGTCGTTCGAAAAGCAGACTGGCCAGGTTTTCACCCCGCAGACATTCCGCAAGCACCGCCTGGAACTGCTGGACCAGGCCGATGCGGTCATCAACATCCGCGTGGGCATGAGCGAAAGTAGCGCCTTCGAGCTGGGGTACCACATCTTCAAGGGGCGATGCACGCCCATCCTGTTCCTGGTGTGGAAGCAAGCGCCCATCAAGACCACCTTGCTCAAGGAGCTGCAGAACCTGTGCGACGTGACCTACCTTGAGTTTGACGAGGTAAGTGATTTACGGGACGGCATCCAGGCCTTCTTCCGCGAGCGTGTCCTGGGTGAGGCGGACAACGCCGCCATGCAGCGCACGGGCATCAGGGCGTGAGCCCAGGTCGACCGGTGGCGCGAGGCCGGCGGCCTCGCGCCACGGAAGAGCCGGGTCAGTCGGGAAGTCGCAGGCATGCTGCTCGATGAGCAGTTGCGCCACATCGAACGCACCGGGTAGGAGGGGTTCAAGTTCGGCTTTGGGCAGTCGCGCTTTCCCTCGCTGGAAGCCGCGACGTAGGCGCTGCGTGAGCACGCGGCCCAGAACAACTACGCTCCGGGGCACGGCTTGCCCGAGCTGTGCGACTGGGTGGCGGGCTTCCAACAGGAGGTGGCTTGACTCGATTCCTGAGTAATCCAGTACAGGGGGGCATCGGCGCCAGTACAGGGGGGCATCGGCGCACACTTTCATCGCATGTTCAGCGCCAAGTGGCGCTGAGAACGGCGGCGTAGCCGGACTGTTTCGTCTGCCCGTTCTGGCGCACGGTCACGATCGACCACTGCGGTGCGGAACCGCCCGCGTTCAGCGCTTCCACGTAGCCGAGCAGCGCGGTGGGGACCTGCGCGGTCACATCGACCTTTATCGTGAGGTTCGGCGCGGAAATGTCGATGCGCTCTAGGGACACACCCTCGACCGAGGTCGATTCCACCGCTTGCAACAGGTCCAACCATGGGGCGCGCGCCTCTGCCAGAAAGTCCCGCATGCCGGCTTCGTGCGGAAGCGGCGCTGATGGAATTGCACGCGCCACCACGCCGTCGCCGGCCGCACTCTTCAATGCCGCCAGCCGCGCTTCGATGGCGCGAACGTCCGACTGCAGCCAGGCCACGCCGCCCTGCAGCAACGCCAGCACGGCCAAACTGACACCGTTGGTAATGACCAGCCACCTCGGGGCCCGCTGCGCTGAACGGAGGTCGATGTCCAGTCGTTTCATGAGCCTCCCTGGACGCGGCCAGAGCCTGCCGCCCTCAAAGGAGATGCGTCCGTGGGAGCGAGCCTTCGAGGGTTCATGGAAACGCCTGCTCCACACCGCCGAACGGCCTGCTGGGCAACGCATCCCCACCAGCCTGTAGCTCCAGGCGAGACACCAGAACCTGCGCGGTGCATGGTTCCGCCTGGATCGTCGCCCGCTTGATGAGGGCGTGCAACTGCGGCTCAGTATCTGGCCGGACAAAGGTCTCCGCCAGCGTCAACTTCTGCCGGTTCAGCCCCAGCAGCGTCAGCGCGTCGGTGTCTTCCACGGCGACCATCGCGGACGTCCCACGCCGCTCAACGACGCTGTTGAGTGCCAGCATCCACCAGGGCGCGATGCCGCGCAATCGCACCGCATGCGTGTGCGCTAGCGCTTCCATCCCATCGCGCAGTTCGGTGGAAATGGCCACGCCCAGCAGGCGGCGCCCGGCTTGCCAGGGTTGCAGCCAGATCGCCAGCTCCGGGGCGGTTCGAGCCGCTCCAGGGTGGATCGACTCTGCCGTCGGCCCAGGTGCCGGCCTGGCGACGGAGGCGGCGATCGACTGGGCGACACTCATCGCTTCGCGCGCGGAACGCAGGCCGAGCCCGCCCTCCATGAGGAACGGCGGCGCGAGCGAGCCGGACATCCACACCGAGGCCGATGGACGCGCCGACCATCGGCCTCGGCGCAGTTCGGCCAGGCTGGCCAGGGCCTGTTCGAAGTTCTTCATGGGGCTTCCGGCTTCGAACAGGCGCGCGGTCGCACCGGCGGCCTGCACCGCGCAAACGTGCTCGCCCAGGTAGATGGATGCGTTCACCGCCGGCCTTTCATGCCCACCCCACCACGCGCCTGATCTCTTCCATCGTCGTCCTCCCGACCACCACTTGCCGGGCCGCCTGGGCTTGCAGCGTTTCAAGGCCGCTGGCCTCCAGGTGGCGCTTCAGTGCCGAAACCGGTGCCCCTTCGGTCACCTGGTCGCGCAGGACGTCGTCCACGCGGTGGACTTCCGCGAGGACGAAGCGGCCCCTGTAGCCCGTTCCGGCGCAGGCGGGGCATCCCACCGCCTTCGGCACGGGCGCATCGCCTGGCTGGCCCATGCGCAGCAGCCAGGCGCTCTCGCCCGGTGTCGCGTCGCGCATCGTTTGGCACTGTGGGCACAAACGGCGGATGAGGCGCTGGACGACGACGCCGTTCAGCGCGGACATGAAGCCGAACATGTCCATGTCGAAGTGGCGGAATCGCCCCACGATGTCGGACATGGCGTTGGCATGGACCGTCGTGAACACGAGGTGCCCCGTCAGGGCGGACTGGACGGCGATTTCCGCGGTTTCCGGGTCGGGGATTTCGCCGACGAGGATCCGGTCCGGGTCGTGCCTCAGGATGGAGCGCAAGCCCTTGGCGAAGGTCAGCCCCTTGCGCTCGTTCACGGGGATTTGAAGGACACCGGGCAGCTCGTACTCCACCGGGTCTTCGATGGTGATGAGCTTCTCCCGGCCATCGTTGATTTCGCTGAGAACGGCGTACAGCGTTGTCGTCTTGCCGCTGCCCGTCGGGCCGGTGACGAGTAGCATGCCGCTGGGCTGCGATGCCAGTTCGCGGATGAGGTCGGCATGGCGCGCCCCGAAACCAAGCAGGTCCAGCGAAGCCGCGGTTCCGCGGGAGCGCAACTGGGCCTTGTCCAGCAGGCGCAGCACGGCGTCCTCGCCATGGATGCTGGGCATGATGGAGACGCGGAAGTCGATGCCGTCGTGGGGTCCGCGCCCAAAGTGGAAGCGACCGTCCTGCGGGATCCTGCGTTCGGTGATGTCAAGCTGCGCTAGGACTTTGATGCGCGAAACCACTTCTTCCGCGCGGTCGCGGCCCTTCAAGCTGTTGAAGGCAACCATGACGCCGTCGAGCCGGTGCTTCACCGCCACGCCGGCGCGGTCGCACTCGAGGTGAATGTCGCTGGCGCCCTGGCGCACCGCCTCCTCGATCGCGTCGTTGACGAATGCGACGACGGGACTGTCGTCGGCCTGGGAACGAACCTTGTCATGCGCGCCCGGTGCCGAGGGCGCGGCCGGTGCGGCGAGCGCCAGCCACTCATCCATCTGCCGCCTGGAAGCGGCGATCGGCGGCGCCGCCGTGCGCAGCAGCCGCCCCATGTGGCGCTGCAGGGCAGGGTCCCACGGATCTTCAGCGGCCCAGTGCGGCTCTCCCCCGGTGCCCTGCAGCGCCACGCACCGGTTCGCAGCGGCGAAAGCCTGGTCAAGCGCGGAGAAGTCGGGCCGCACCAACTCATCGGGGCGCAGCGAGCGCACGCCGGCCTCGCGGTCCAGCAGCGGCGCCAGCGCTTCGGCCGGCATGCCGCTGCAGGCAATGAGCTCGTCCAGTACGGCGGTGCCCGCCTTGCGGCTCGACAGCCGGGCGTGCGCCAGCCATTCGGTGAAGGAGGCCGTGTCGGGAAGTGTCATGTCCGTGCCTCGCCCTTCACCGAACGCCATTGGCAATGTCGAAGATCGGCATGTACATCATCACGATGATGCCGCCCACCACCAGCGCGACTAGCAGCAGGAAGAGCGGCTCGACAATCCGCGTGGCGCGTTCGATGAAAGTCGAGAAGGCCTCCGCATGGCGGTCCGCGATGGTCTGCAGCACCGCCGCGAAGCCGCCTGTTCGCTCGGCGACGCCCAGCAGCCGCTGCACAGTCACGTCCGCCAGATGCGCGTCGCCGAAAGCCGCGGCTACGGGCCGGCCCTGTGCCAGTTCACGGCGCGCCAAGGCGATGCCGTCTTCGATCCGCGGGCCGATGCCCAGCAGGGCCGCCACCTCCAGAGCCTCGTCCAAGGTGTATCCGCCCCGGAACATCAGCGCCAGTGACTGGTAGAGATTGGCCAAGCGAAAGTGGTCCCACTGCGCGCGCAGTGGCGCGATGGAATCCAGCGTGCGGGCGGCCCAACCGGCCAGCGCGCCAGTGCGCCAAAGCCAGCCGGCACCGACCAACAGGGCGGCGAAGATTGTCAGCAGCCATGGCTGGCGCCCGGTGAAAATTCCGCTCAGGCTCAGAAGCAGGCGCGTGGGGCCGCTGACCGCACCTTGGAAGCCTTCGTACATCTGGGAGAAGCGGGGAATGACATAGATGAGAAGGAACAAGGCGATCACGCCCCCCAGCGTGACGACGACAGCGGGATAGATCGCCGCGCTGACGGCCTTGCCGCGAAGGGCCTTCAGCATGCTGTCGGATCGCAGGAAATCGTCTAGCGCGGCAGTCACGTTGCTCGTGCGTTCGCTGGCGGTGATGCTCGCCACCAGGACCTCGGGGAACGCGCCGGCCGCCTGCAGCGCACGCGAGAGCGGCTGGCCCTCGCCCAGCGCGCGGAGCAGGCGTTCGTGCACCGTGCGCCGCGGCCCATCGGGGGATTGGGCATGCAATGTCTCGATGGCTTCCACGACCGTCATGCCGGCCGTCAACAAGGTGCGCAGTTCGCGGCACCACCACGCTACGTCGATCGCCTGTCCGCGGTGCGCGCGGCGCGAGGCGGCCCGAGGGGCGGGCCGCAGCCCGAGCACCACCTTGCCTTCCGCCTGCAGGCGGGCCCTCAGTGCGCGCTCGTCGGGCGCCTGATGGCGGCCTGCGACGACGTCTTGGGCGGCGGGATCGTAGTAGCGCACATCGAAGGTGGAAGGCATGGTTCGTCCCGTCCCGTGGGTTCAACGCGTGATGTCGGCGTCGTCCGCCGAGCCGCCCGGGGCCCGGTCGCGGCCATAGCTCGACAGCTCGTAGTCGCGCCCCGACGCGCCGGGCGCGCGGTACTGGTAGGGCGTGCCCCAGGGGTCTGCCGGGACGACGCCCTGCAGGTAGGGGCCGCGCCATCCGGGCTCATCCCCCGAGGCCGCCACCAGGGCCCTCAAGCCCTGGCCCGTGGTCGGGTAGTGGCCGGTGTCGATGCGGTAGGCCTGGAGCGCCTTGTCGAAGGCGTCGAGTTGCGCCCGCGCCGCCGTCTCCTCCGACCGGGACACCTGCCCGAGGAACCGCGGCGCGACGATGCCCGTGAGCAGGCCGATGATGAGGATCACGACCAGCAGCTCCAGCAGCGTGAAGCCGCGGTGCGCGCGGCCGCTTGTCGACGCTTGGCAATGGGAAGTGTTCAACGCTCGGACTCCTTGACCGTGAATTTCCAGTCGCTGTACCGGCGAGCCTCCGCCATCTCGCGGCCGCCGGCGGACAGCGGGGCGGTGTGGAACGGTTGCCGGTCGCTCTGGCTGTAGACGCCGGCGATCCCACCATCCGGCGCCCGGACCAATCCCCAGCCTCGCGCGGGGTCGATCGGTTCCGGATAAAGCCGGCGCAGGTGCCGGACGGTTCCCACGAAGCGCTTGTCTTCGAGCAGTTCAGCAAGATCGCCTGGAAAGTGCTTCACCCCGCCGGGTGAGCTGTCGTAGTAGCGAGTTAAGGCATCGGCGTACAGGGCGCCCAGCCGCATGAGTTGCTGTTCCCGGTCGCGCTGGTCCTGCTCTCGCCACAAGGGGCCGGCAGCGGCTAGCCCGGCAGACAAGCTTGCCAGGGCGGCCAGCACCCACAGCCAGGTGAAGCCGCGCGCAGGCGGGCGCAGCCTGTTGGGTCTACCAAGTGGCATAAGCCGTCCCATCCCGTGCAGTGCCACGCGCGCCGCTGCGGACGTCCCCAATGCCTGCTGTTTCGCCGGGGGGGGGCAGCGGCACCCAGGTGTCGATTCGGTCGGTGACCGGGTCGCGCGGCATGGCCCGCAGGTAGCGGTGCTGCACTAGCTCGTCCAGGGTGGCGGGGTAGCGGTCGCGGTCGGCGTGGAACTGGTCGATGCTGGCGCGCAGGCTGGCAAGGTTTTGCTGCAGCACCGTCTCGCGCGAGCGATCGACGTGCTCGACGAATCGGGGCGCCATGATGGACAACAGCAGGCCCAGCGCCGCCATGACGACGAGCAGTTCGATCAGCGTGAAGCCACCGGCGGCATGGCGTTGAAGAGGGCTCATCCGGATCACCACTGGCGCAACGGGACGCCATTCAGCCCCGTGCGGGCCGACAGCGAGAACACGTCATAGACGTCGCGGCCCGGTGCCGGGCGGTCGGCCGGGGACTGGAAGCTGCGCACACCCCAGCCCGGCGCCCCTGGTTCGGCGAACGGGTCGCGCGGAATGCGGCGCAGAAAATGGGCCACCTTGCCCGTGCCGCGGGCCTCGGGCATACCGTCCACGAGGGCCTGCAGGGTCGGCGGATAGCCGGTGCCTTCGGGGACGTCCACGATCCGTCCGGAGTCCACCGCGCGCTTGTAGGCGTCGATCGCATCGCGGATCTCCCACAGGGCGCGGCGCAGCTCGCGCTCCTTGTCGCGCTGGATGGCCATGTCCGCCAGGGGAAACGAAGCCATGGCCAGCACACCGAGCACGGCCATCACCACCAGCAGTTCGATCAGCGTGTACCCAGCCACAGCACGCTCCGGGATTCGCGCGCCGGCGTTCATGGCGCCTCCCCTGCAGACTCCGCCGGCGCGCTGGACGTGACGCGCAAGCCGCCCACCGGGCGCATGCGGGGTGAGGACTCCGTTCCGACCCACAACTCGCTCTGGTTGACATCCGGCCGGCGCAGGTTGCGCACCACCCGGGGCGTGATCGACAGGACGAGTTCCGTGCGCTGCGTGGCGTCGCGGTGGCTGGAGAAAAGGCGCCCCACCAGCGGCAGGTCGCCCAGGCCAGGCACGCGGCCGGCGTCGTTCCGGTCTTCGGTGCTGATGAGCCCGGCCAGCAGCTGCGTCTGCCCGTCGCGCAGCCGCAGCAGCGTGGCGGCATTTCGCGTGCCGATCTGGTAGGCCAGGCTGCCCGAGTTGGTCTTGATCTCGCGGGCGAGCGAACTCACCTCCAGGGCCACGCGGATCGCCACTTCGTCATCGGCATAAACCGTGGGCTCCACATCCAGCTTCAAGCCGACGTCGATGTAGCTGACGCTGTCCGACACGAAGCCGCCGGTACTGGTGGTGGCGGTGATGACGGGCACCTTGTCGCCGATCAGCACCCGCGCCTTTTCCTTGTTCTTCACCCGGATCTTGGGATTGGCCAGGGTGTTGAAGTCGCCCGTGTCGCGCCGCAGGTTCACCGAGACGCCACCGAGCGACAAGCCCAGCCGGTCGCGGTTCAGGCCGGCCAGGTTGCCCAGCGTCAACCCTTCGGCGCCCGCCGGCGGCAGCACCGTCAGCCCGAAGGTGTCGGGGAACTTCACGCCCAGTTCGGTCAGCCGACTGCTGCGGATCTCCAGCACCTCCACCTCCAGCATCACCTCCGGCTCGCTGTTGTCGAACAGCGCCACCAGGCGCTCCGCCAGCTGCACCGTCTCCGCGCTGTCGCGGATCGCCAACATGCCACTGCGCTCGTCCACGAAGGGCTCGCGCAGCGTCAGCATCGACTTCAGGAAGGCCGCCGCGCCCTTGGGGTCGCCGTTGGCCAGGTGGAAGACTTTGACCACCTGTTCCCTGTGCTCGCGCTGCTTCTCTGGCGTGTTCGGATAGATGAACACTGTTTTCGCATCGATGACCTTCTTGGCCAATTGATGGGTGCTGGTGAGCAGGTCCAGCACCTCTTCCACCGGCGCCGAGCGCAGCAGCAGGGTGACCTGCGTGTCTTTGGGAATGTCCTTGTCCAGGATGAAGTTGATGCCGCTGTTGCGGGAGACCACGTCGAGCACGGTGCGCAGGCTCGTCTCGCGGAAATCGAGCGACACCGGCCGGCGCTCCGCGAGGCCTTGCCGCGCCGTCGTCTGCAGCTGCCGCTGCGCCATTTCCAGCCGCCGCTGCACCGCGAGCAGGTCCGCCTGCCGCGGGTTGCCCTTCAGGGCCTCCTCCACGAGCCTCAGCGCCTCGGTGGCCTGTCCGGCCTTTTCGAGCGCCTGGGATTCCTGCAGCGCCTGGGCCTGGCGGGCATCCGTCTCCAGCTCCGCCAGCAAGGCCAGCGCCCGTTCCTGCCCAGGCTCCAGCGCCAGCGCGCGTTGAAGCATGCGCCGCGCCTCTTCTGTACGGCCCCCCGCCCGCTGCGCCGCCGCTTGGTTCAGCAGCAGCGCCACCGACTGCGCCCGTGTGCCGATCAGCCCCGCGCGCAGCAAGGTGCTGTCGGGGTAGGACTTCACGCCGGCTTCGAGCGTGCCCACGGCTTCTTCGTAGGCACCTGACCGATAGCGCCCCAACGCCTCTTCCCGTATGCGCTCCTGCGCGCAGCCCAGCAGCGCGGGCAGGACCAGTGCCAGGCATGTGGCCCGCAACGCCCGCACCAAAGCCGGCGCTTTGTTCGTAGACTTCAACGGCGCGGCATCCATCGGTCACTGCGCTGGGGCAGCCTCTGGAATGGGGATCACCCGGTGCGACCCGTCGGCTGAGCAAGACAGGCGCACCGCGGCCGGCTCGATGGACGCGACGGCGCAGCCCCCGTCCACCAGGTCACCGACACCCGCGTCCACGACTTCCGTGCCCCGTGCGAGGTAGACCCGGACCTGACCGTCGGGTTGGGTGAAACGGCCGAGGAAGCGGAGGTTCGCTTCCGGAGCAGCCGACGCTGATTCGACGGGTTGAGGCGCGGCCTGCATCGGCGCGACCGGTGGCGTGGGAGGCGAGGGCGGGGCATCGTTTTTGGCCTTGAAGGGATCGCCGCGCGGGGCGGACCAGTTCACGACCGGCCACTCGGTGGGCCACGGAAGAGGGGACGATGCCGGCGTGGTGCTGGGCCGTGCGCCAGCGGCCAAGCTGGCTACGGTGTTCTGCCCCGTCGCCCGGGGTGCGCGGAACTCGGCCGCGGCCACCACGCCGGTGGTCGGCCGTTGCCCATCCATCACCAACGCATAGGCCGTCAGCGCCAGCGCGCCGGCGCCTGTCCATCGGAGGGACGGGCGGATGGTCACCGCACGCCCCCCTCGGCCCCGCGCGCCGGTGCGGTGCGGGGCCGGGCCCACGCTGACAACACCACCCGCATTTCGCATGCCCCGCCAAGCGGCTGCCGGGAAACCGACAGCGAGCGGATGCTGAGGCTGCGATGCTGCTGCAGCACCTGGGCCAAGCGTTCATGGAGTTCCTTGTAGTCCCCTTCCATGACCACTGTGAACTCCGATCGCTGGAGCGAGGTTTCGCTGCGGATCTCGCGCGAGACCGAGACCTCCACGATGCCGGGCTGCTTTGTGGAGCCTTCCAACACCGACCGGAAAACACGGCCATCCATGGCGGACTCGGAAAGCACTGCGAGGAAAGCAGCGCCGGACCGGCCTGGATCTGGAAGAACCTGGTTCAGGTCGGCCGAGGCTGGACGGTTGGAAATAGCCGATTCGAGACCTGACTTCTCGGACAGGAGGGTGTGGATGGTGGCAACCAACCATGCGGCCAGGGCGATCGATGTAGTCAACAGCAGATACGAGGTTCGACTCCTGCTGCGCAAATGAAGCAGCGCTCCTCCTTGTTCAAAACGCAGGAATCGACCCCAGCTCATCTCAGCCTCTACAGATCAACTTAATCTGCCCGAAAGCTGACGTAGCCGCCACGGCTGTCCGCGCGAATTATTTGTTCATAGTTCTTGGTCATGCCGTCCCGATTGCCGATGGGAGAAGCGATCACATTGATCACGATGTCCCCCGGTTGCCTCAGGATGGGCCTGGGTCCGACACCAAACTTGACCATAGGCGTCACGGTGTTCGAAATCAGGGCGTCAACGAGCTTCTTTGCCACGAATCCGCCTACCGGGCCGCCCCCTTCAACGGCGAACACTTTTCCAAGCACCTTTTTCATTCCCTTGGCATACAGATCTACGCCTTCGTCATACATTTCATTGACATGCCCGTTGTAGTTGGATGCCCCCAAATACGACTCTTCGGCGACCCTGACATCCGTGACTGCGCACGTGTTGGACCCCCCGCAGATTTCCACGGCCCAGAACCCGCCATGTTTGATGGCATTTTTCATGGTGCTCTCGAGTGATCCCGCTTGTGAAGGCACGCCGATCCTGGGGTGCGACAGCTCGTTGAACATGTAGCCAAACGCTCCGGTGACCGCTCCGTTTTCGAACTTCCCACCACCTAAAACTGAGCCAACCCCACCCAAGACAGACCGGGCGATTAGATTCGACGCGGTACTGCCAAAGTCCCGATTGCTGCCAACGCCTTCGGCGAACGCCGCCGACAGCGCCCCCTTGCCGCAATCGCCTCCGCTGGCGCTGGAACTGATGCATCCGGCGACGGCATGGGCCGCCACGCTTGTGGCTGGTCCACCGCCCGTAGCGGAGACCAAACTTCCGGCTCCGAAGAACGCAGCGGCCGAGAACGCTCCCTGCAAACCTGATTGCGAGGTCCCTCCGCTGACGTAGCCACTCGCAAAGCCGGCGACCAAGGCATTGCCAAAGGCCGCCCAGCCGCCGGCCATCCCGGCAGATGTGGCGCCGAACACGCCATAAGCGGGTGTGGCCGCACCAAACGCCGTTCCATAGTCAAAATAGCCCGTGAAATACGCCACCGCGATGGCCACGATCGCCCGCCGGTACTTGGTCCAGAACGAGAAGCCGCTCGGGTCGGTGCCTGCGAAGGGGCTGTTCAGCACATAGCTGTAGCGGTTGTAGCTTTGCAGGTCGTTGGGCGTCTGGATGATCGGGTCGGCGCTCATGAAGCGGCCCAACGTGGGGTCGAACACCCGGCCGTTCATGTGGATCAGGTCCACGCCGTCCAGCATTTCGTGGTTGGTGAAGCCGCGGTCGGTCTTCAGGCCGGCCAGGGTGCCGTTCGGGTCCAGTGCGCCGTTGACCTGGCGCCGCTTGCCGAAGGGCTCGTAGGCCATGCGCTCGACCACCGCGCCGCCCGCGTCGGTTACTGCCGTGGTGCTGCCCATGTTGTCGCGGTGCAGGTAGTTCACCTCGGTGATGGCCGTGCCCGCCCCCTGTTTCACGATGGCCACCACCTGCCCGCCGGCGGTGACGAAGTTGCGGTGCTCGACGACCGCATTGCTCGGGTTGAGCTGCTTCTCGTACAGCAGCCCGCCCACGTTGTCCGGGTGCACGAACACCGTGGTGCCGGCCGGCGTGGTCATCTTCACGCGCTGGTGCTCGCTGCCGTACAGGAAGCTGACGCTGGAGGCCGGCGTCCGGATGGACGACGGCATGCCGAAGCTGGTGTAGGCGGTGGTGCGGCCTTTGCCGGCCACCACGGCGCCGGCGGCGTCGTACTGCACCTCGGTCGTCAGCGCGCCGTTGGCGTCGTAGGTGTACTCGATGCGGCCGCTGGCGAGCGTCACCTTCTTCACCGCGTGCGGGCGGCTGTTCGCAGCGCCGTAGTCGTACGACCCGAGGCCGGAACGGCTGGTGATATTGCCGATGCTGTCGTAGGCGTAAGCGATGTTGACCGTGCCCGCGCCCGGCGACGTGAGCCGCGCGTTCTTCAGGCGGTTCAGCGGGTCGTAGTCGAAGGATTCGGCCAGGCCCTGGTTCTTGTCGCTGCGGCTGGTCAGAATGCCCAGGTCGTTGTAGCCGAAGGCCAGGTTCTGCACCGTCGCCGCCGAAGCGCCTGCCCCGGCGGTGATGCCCGTCAGGAATCCGGTCTCGTTGTCGAAGGCTTGCGTCGTGACCACGCCGTTGCCGTAGGTCTGCTGTTGCAGATGCCCTTCGGCGTCGAATTTGTCGGCGCGCCAATACAAGGCATTGCTGGCGTTGTTCCGCACCTCCGATAGGTAGCCCAGCGGGGTGTACACGTACTTCAACACCAGCCCGTTCGGGTAGCTCTGCGTCAGCTGGCGGCCTGTGTTCGCGTCGAACGTGGCCGAGGTGGCGTAGGCTGTGTCGACCACCGTGGTTGCGTTGGCGGCGCGACCGAGGCCGTCGTAGGCCAGGGTGTTGCTGTAACCGTTGGTGGTGCTGGCCTTGCACAGCTTGCCGATGCCCTTGGCGCAGGTGTCGTAGGCCCAGTTGGAGGTGAGGTCACCTTCCACCCGCTGGGACAGTCGGCCGAGCTTGTCGTAGCTCATCGTGCTGACCTGCAGCTTGGCGTCGGTCTGCTTCGTCAGCTGGCCCACCACGTCGTATTCGTAGGCCCAGATGCCCATGTCGGGGTCGACCATGCCGGTCTTGCGACCACGCACGTCGTACTTCAGCTGGACCGTGTTGCCCTTCGGGTCGATGGTCTTGATCAGGTTGCCCGTGGCGTCGTATTCGTAGCGCAATACGCTGCCGGCGGCGTCGGTGACGCTGACCGGCTTGCCCTGGCTGTTCTTCACCTCCGTGCGCGTTTGCTTCAACGCATTGGTGGTGACGGTGGTGAGCCCGCTGTAGGTCACGCTGTTGACAGTGCCGTCGGGCAGCGTGGTCTTGGTCAGCCGATTCAATGGGTCGTACTCGTGCACCGTCCATTGCACGGCGGCCGCGCCTGTCTTGTAGTACGGGCGGCTGACCCTCAGCACGCGGCCCAGCTTGTCGTACTCGGTGTCTTTGGCGATGACGCTGCTGCCGTCGAACCCCAGCGTCTCGGTGCGCACTTCGCGGCCCACGGCGTCCACGTAGCGCTTGCTCCACGGCCCGGTGACGGTGCTGCCATCGGCCCCGATCGGCGTGGTCTGAACGTAGAACACGGCGAGCGGGGGGCACACGCCGTTGCCGCCCACGTTGGCGCAATACACGTGTTGCGCCTGGGTGCGGGTGCCGTCGGAGCGGATGTCCCAGGTCTTGCGGCCGAAGCTGTCGTACCGCCAGCTGGCGCTCTGCCCATTCGCGTCGGTCAGCTGCGTGGGCTGGCCGGTGGCGGGGTCGGTGCTGCGGCTGTCGGATTGGGCAAGCGCGTTCGTGACGCTGGTGGCGAACTGGCCGCGAGCTTCGTAGGTGGTGCTCGACGTGCGAGCCTGGAGGGCGGCGGAGCCTGTCGCAGGTGAGGACACAGTGCTGCCGGCCTGGTTGCCGAAGGCGTCGTAGCGGTAGGCGGCTTCCAGC
>CBJNAE010000005.1:0-37584 GCA_966433995.1 uncultured Ideonella sp.
CGGTGCTGATGTCGCTCGTGCCGATCGCCTACGACCGCATGCGCGAGGGCACGCAATACCGCGACGCGCTGCGCACCATGGTCAGCGAGATGCGCCAGGCGCGCCAGCAGGCCGTCACCCAGGGCCGCGCGGCCCGCTTCCAGGTCGACCTGGCCGGCCGCACCTATGGCCTGGCGGGCGGCGCGGCGCACGCCATTCCCGACGCGCTGCAGGTGCGGGCCACCGTGGCCAGCGCCGAACTGCAGCCGGGGCAGGTGGCGTCGATCGAGTTCCTCCCGAGCGGCGGCGCCACCGGCGGCAGCATCGACGTGCTGCGCGCCTCGGGGGCGGGCACGCGGTTGCGGGTCGACTGGCTTTCCGGCCGCGTCGAGCAGGAAGCGCTCCAGGCGGGGGGGCGTTGATGCGCCGGGCCGTCGCCAGCCGCCCGACCGCTGCGGCGCCGCGCCCGCGGCAGCGCGGATTCACGCTGCTGGAGCTGCTCGTGGCCTTCGCCATCATGGCGGTGTCGCTGGGCCTGCTCTACCGCGCCGCCGGCGGCAGCGCGCGCAACGCCGGCGACACCGAGCGCCACGTGCACGCGGTGATGCTGGCCGAATCGCTGCTGGCTTCTTACGATGCGGTGCCCGAGCGGGGGCTCTCGGGGCAGGGCGAATCCGCGGGTTTCAGCTGGCAGGTGAGCACCCAGCCTTTCGCCACCCAACTCAAAGGCCCCAACATCGCTCCGCTGCACCAACTCAACGTGCGGGTGGCCTGGGGCGATGCGGGACAGTCGCGGCAGGTCGAGCTGACGACCGTGCTGCCGCAGCAGGCACCCATCCCGGGAGCGACCGTCCGATGAGGCGCATCCCCGCAACGCGCCGGCCGCCGCCGGGCCAGCCTCGGGCCGCCACGGGTTTCACCCTGCTGGAACTGCTGGTCGTCATGGCGATGATCTCCCTCATCGCCCTGGCCATGGCCGGCGCCATGCGCACGATGGCGCAGACCGAATCGCGGGTCGACCAGCGGCTGCTGCGCAACGACGACCTGCGTGTGGCCTCCGGCTTCATCCGGGCCTGCCTCGGCCGGGTCTCGCTGCGCAAGCTCGACCCGCCGCCGCCGGTGGGCCAGAACCTCTATGTGTTCAGCGCGGAGCCCCAGTCCCTGACTTGGATCGGCGTGATGCCCGCGCGCCATGGCGCCGGCGGGCGCCATGTGTTCCGCCTCTCTTTGGATACGGTGGATGGCCGGGGGGCGCTGGTGATCCGCTTCGTCCCCATCTCCGAAAAGGCGGGCATTCCCGACTGGAGCGGTGCGGAATCGCGAGTCCTTTTGCAGGATGTGACGGGATTTGCAATTGCTTATCAGGATGCGCGGCAGTCTCCCGCGGACTGGCTGCCGCAATGGGCCGTCACCGACCGGTTGCCGGCGCGGGTCAAGCTCAGCGTCGAGACCGCTTCGGGCGGCTGGCCCGACTTGGTCGTGCCGCTGCGGGTTTTGCCGGCGAGTTCGCGTGGCGGCGGCCCGACTTTCGGCGGTGGCGGGGAGGGCGCATGACCGCGCGCGCGCTCCGGGCCGTCCCTGCCGGCGTTCCGCGCGGCATGGTGCTGGTGGCCGTTCTGTGGATCGTCGCGGCGCTGAGCGTCGTCGTCACCGGGATGACACATTCGGTGCGGGGCGAGGTCAGGCAGGTGGCTGCGGCAAGCCAGATGGCGCAAGGCGCCGCGGTGGGCGGCGGCGCGATTGCGGTGGCTTTGCAAGGACTGGCATCGGCCTCGGGGGGGGCGGCGCCCTACCTGCGCGCCGACATCAACATCCTGGGGCGGGACGTCTCGGTGATCGCCATGGCCCTGACTGGCTTCATCGATCTCAATGCCGCGCCTGCGCCGCTGCTGGAGAAGCTCTTCGCGGTCGCGGCGGAGGTGCCCGCCGACCAGGCGGGCGCGCTGGCCCAGGCGGTCGTGGCGTTGCGGTCCCGGACGGATCCCCAGGGTCGGCCCCTCAGGATGGAGGCCGTGGAGGACCTGCTGATGGTTCCGGGCATGGACTACGAGGTCTACGCCAAAGTGTCGAGCCTTTTGACCACCGACACGCGGGGCAGTGGCCGGGTCAACGTGCGCGCCGCGCCGCCGGCCGTGTTGGCCGTGCTGGCCAATGGCGACATGGCCACGGCCCAGCGCATCGCGCAGGGGCGCGATGGGGGCGCCGTCGGCCTGGACACGACTGCGCTCGATCCTCAGCTTGTGGATAATGCGCCCTCCCGGCGGTATCTTTTGCAGGCACGGGTTCCCTTGCCAGACGGCGCATGGGTGCTCACTTCCCGCTGGGTGGATCTCAGCGATGGACGGCAAGAAGGTTTGCCCTGGCGGGTCTTCCACGCGGAAACCCGGCTGGAAGCCTCCACGCCCCGGTGACTGTCACCACCCGCTGCGATCCCCCCCACCCCTATGGCGTCCATCCAAAACGATCTGCGACTTTTCGGCCTCGACCTTCGGCATGTCGGTCGTGACCTCGGCCGGGTCTGGCGTGTCCTGCAGCAATCGCCATTGCTCTCTTGGTTGACGCCCGAACCGATGGTCCGCCTGTCCCACGCCGACGGCCGGGCCAGCGTCTGGCGGATGGGCGCAGTCCCTGAAGTCCAGATCAGTGTTCCCGCCTTGGCCGCGCCTTTCTCGGCCATCGAACTGCCGCAGGAGCTTTTCCTGCAGCGCGAGCTCAGCCTTCCCGGGTTTCTTCCCGACGACCAGTTGGCGTCGGCCGTGGCTTTGGAGGTGCAGAGCGCCAGCCCTTTTGCGGCCGGTGACCTCGCCTGGGGCTACCTCGCCTGCGAAAGCCCTGGGGGCCAGTCGCGCGTGACGGTCGTGATCGCGTCGCGCCAGCAGGTGGACAAGTACCTGCAGTCCTCGCAGGCCGGCGCACCGTCCGCCGGCGCGTCCAGCGAAGTCTGGGCTTTCGCCGACGGTGTCCGCCAGCCCGTCGTCTTGCAAGGCTACGGCGAATCCAGGCGCTCCCGCTACATGGCCCGGCGGCGCAACGCGGGTTACGGCCTGCTCGCCCTCGCGCTCGCCTTGCTGGCGGCGATCGCCCTCACGCCGACTTTGCAGCAGCGTTCCCGCGTCATCGAGGCCATGCGCGTCCATGCCGAACTGGAGCGCCGCACCGCGCCGCTGGTCGACAAGCGGGCCGCCCTGGTGCAATCGATCGAGCAATTCAATGGGCTGTCCCAGGAGCTGGCCAACCGCATCGACCCCTTGCGCGTGGTCGAAACCTTGACGCAGGCGCTGCCGGACGACACTTCGGTCCAGAACCTCAAAATCCAGGGCGCCAAGGTCACGATTTCGGGCGTGACGGCCGATTCATCCGCACTGATGCAGTTGCTCGGCGCCCAGGCGGGTTTCCGCGATGTGCGTGCCCCATCGGCCGCCACCCGGGCCCCGGGCGCGCAGCGCGAATCCTTCGTCGTCGAGTTTTCCCTGGACCCGGCGCTTTTCAATGTCGTGACCGTCAAGCCTCAGCCCGCGGCTGCACCGGTCGCCGCCGCGTCTGCCGGCGCCGCGGCTTCCGCCCCCGCGGCAGCCGCGGCGCCGGCCGTGCCGCTGCCGCAGAACCCCCAGCCGCCGTCGACCCAGCCAGCCCAGCCTTCCGCCACTTTCGGCGGTGGGCGCGCCACATTCGGCGGCGGCGCCGCCGCCAACAGCAATGGGGCCAAGCCATGAGCCGATCCATGCAGCAACGGCGCGCCATCGTCGTGATGACCTTGATGCTCGCCGGCCTGGCCGTCGGCGCCTTGTCCTATGTCGCCTGGGTGAGGCACCAGGGCGCGAAGGAGCGCCTGGCGGAAATCGAACCCAGGCACGCCCGCCTGTTGGGGTTGCAGGCCGGGCAGGCTGCGCTCGACGCCGCTCGCGACAAGGTGCAGGAAGTCCGATCGCAGCTGGTGTACCCGTCCACCCAGGATGCCGCGCAGGCCGGCAATGCCGCCCAGCAGCGGGTGCGCGACATCCTCACCGGCGCGGGGCTGCAGGTGTTGAGCAGCCAGGTGCTGCCCGCCAAGGAAGAAAAGGGTTTCGACCGCATCGCATTGACCCTGCGCGCGGAAGGCGACGCGCTGGCCATGAACAGCGCGTTGGCGGTGCTCAGCGGTCAGTCGCCCGTCATCGTCGTCAGCGAAATGGACGCGCAGGTCCAGATGGCCATGCCCAATGCGGCGCCTCGGCTGGCCATCCAGTTCACCTTCACCGTGATGCGGGAGCGCTCATGATCAAGCGCCATGTCCTGCATGGGTTGGCGGCCCTCAACGTCGCGTTGCTGGCCGTCCTGCTCTGGCTCTGGTTCACGCCCCAGGGCAAGCTCCGCAACGTCCATTGGCAGCCGCCCGCCCCCAGGCCGGCCGACTTCTCCTCCGGATTGCCGGTGAACGCCCAGGCCGCCCCGATCGAAAACAGTCGCCTGGTCGGATTGATGGACAGGCCGCTGTTCGCATTGACGCGCCGCCCTCCGCCGCCGCCGCCCCCGCCACCCGTCCCGCCCCCGGTCGACACATTGAGCACGGCGCGCGTCGTGGCTGTCTATTCCGGGAGCGGCGGAAGCGGCGTGGTCCTGAATCTCGGGGGACGCAGCCGCAGGGTGCGTTTGAACGAAAGCGTCGATGGCTGGATGCTGAAGTCCATCGAGGGCCGTTCCGTGACCTTCTCCGCCGGTGACCAGGCCCGCGTCCTCCAACTCGGGCGGGCCGCGTTGACGAGCGGGCCCGGCGCGCAGCCCCTTTCGGCCGCCCCGTCGCCTCCGGCCGCCGATGCGCCTGCGCCGCCGCCGCGCCGCTCGAGCGGGCGGGCCGTCTTCGGCGGGTCTTGACCGCATCCCCTTGAAACCCCTTTTCCCTCACCACCGGTCACCATGAATCCCTATCAGTACGCTCAAGCGGTCCTGGCCGCCGCGACATGCCAGTGGGCCATGGCTCAAGCGCCAGCGCCGGCCGGCCAGCCCCTGCCCAATGCCCAGAATCTCGCCGCCCCGTCCGCGGCGCCGGCCGCGTCCCAGCCCGCGGCCGCAGAGGCCGCCAATGAGCCTCGCTTGATCCGCGGCAATGACAGGGTGATCGCACCCGCCGCCAGCGTGCCGGCTCTTTCGGGGGCCCCGAGCGCCTTCAATTTCGAAGAGACCCCGGTCGCCGACGTTGTGCGCATCGTGCTGGGCGACATCCTCAAGGTCGACTACGTGCTGCACCCGCCCCTGGCCGGGAGCGTGACGCTGTCGACCCGCGAAGCGGTCGGCCCCGACCAGGCCGTCTACCTGCTGGAAAGCGCGCTGCAGGCCAACGGCCTGGCGCTGGTGCGCGACGCACGGGGTACCTACCACGTGGGGCGCCCGGACGCCGTCAAAGGCATCGGTTCGGTCACGCGGCAGGTCGCTCCCGGTGTCAACCTTCCGGCGGGCTATGGTGCGATCATCGTCCCGCTGCAGTTCATCGGCGCCAACGAGATGGCCACCATCCTGCGGCCACTCATGCCAGCCGACGCGCTGGTCCGGGCGGACACCGTGCGAAACCTCTTGATCCTCGTGGGCACCCGTTCGCAGGCCGACGGCTGGCTGGATCTGGTAAGGACCTTCGACATCGACCTGCTCAAGGGCATGTCGGTCGGCGTGTTCCCGCTGAAGCACGCCTCGGTCAAGGAAGTCGAGGCCGCCCTGCGCCTGATGTCCCCCGGCAGTGGCGCGGCTGCGACACCTTCCGGTGGGACGGCCGCGGCCCCCGCAACTGCCGCCAGGCCGCAAGCGGGATCGGGCTCCGTGGCGGGTTCACCCGCTGCGCAGGCGGCGGCTCTTTCGGAAGCCAACCCCCTCCACGGCGCCTTGCGCATCATGCCGATCGAACGGCTCAACAGCATCCTCGTCGTGACGCCACGCGCGGCCTACCTCGACGAAGCGCGCCTGTGGATCGAACGCCTCGACAAGCCCAGCGACAACTCGTCGGACCCCCAGCTTTTCGTGTACCCGGTGCAAAACGGGTCAGCCGAGCATCTGGCGGAAGTCCTGAACGGTATTTTCGGCGGGGGCTCTGGCACCACCACCAGCAGTTCGACCGGCGTCGCACCCAGGCTGGGCTCGTCCACCGCCAATAGCAACCAGTTCGGCAACATCGGTGCCACGGGTGGGCTGGGCAATAACAGTTTCTTCACGTCCGGCGGCGCGACCATTCTGGGCGCGCCGAACACGAACAACAACAATGCCAACCGCGGCGGATCCGGTTCCAACGCCGGCACCGTGGGTGCCGTGGCCTTGAACCAGAACGTGCGCGTGATGGCAGACAACCGGAATAACTCCGTGTTGATTTATGGCACCCGCGGCGAATACGCGCGGATCGAAGCCGCGCTGAAGCGCCTGGACCTACCGCCGACCCAGGTGTTGATCGAGGCCAGCATCGTCGAGGTTTCGCTGACCGACGGTCTTGAATATGGCGTCCAATGGATGTTTTCCGGAAGTCATGATGGGCTTTCCGCAGGCGGCGTGATCAGCGGCAGGGACGCTGTGAACACTGGACTGAGCGGAGGCGGAGGCTTTTCATACACTTTAAGGAATCCCCTCAAGGGCGTGCGCGCGATATTGAGTGCGCTGGCCACCAAAACCAAACTTAACGTGATCGCCAGCCCGTCGTTGATGGTGCTGGACAATCACACGGCCAACATCAGTTCGGGGACGCAGCAGCCGATCAACACCGGTTCGACCGTCGTGACCGGCGGCACGACCATCGCCAATATCCAATACAAGGACACGGGTGTCTCCTTGGCCGTCACGCCTTCGGTCAACGCGGGCGACATGGTCACCATGGACATTGTCCAATCCCTGACGGACGTCGGCGAAAAACCGGACCCTTCGACCAGTCAAGTTCCGTTCATCCAGCGCCAGATATCCAGCAAAGCCGCTGTGCGGTCGGGTGAAACCTTGGTCCTGGGTGGCTTGATACAAGAGAAGAACACCGGCAGCGACCAAGGGGTGCCGGGGCTGCAGGACGTGCCGTTGTTCGGTGCCCTGTTCGGCAACAAGAAAAAGAACGTGAACCGGACGGAACTTTTGATCATCCTGACACCTCGTGTGATCCGCTCGGACCAGCACATGCGAGAAGTCAGCCAAGAGTTGCGCGAGCGCATGCAAGGCCTCTCCGGTGGTTTCCAACGAGGCCTGCTGCCGAAGGAGCCGCCACCCACGCGCGTGGTGCCCCCTCAAGAAAATTGATCAACAGGAGTTACCTGGCTATGCCCGAAAAATTGAATTGGAAATCGAAGTCCCTGCTTGCTATCATCGCCGGATCGTTGGTAGGCTGCGCCGTCCTAGAGCCCACGACCCCTGAAAAAGCCGTGGAGAAAAAGGCGACGGAATATTGGCAGCAGCGAATTCAGGGCAAGCTCGACAAAGCGTATCTTTTCGCCAGCCCGTCCTTCAGAGCCGCGCGCTCTGTCGAGCAGTACAAGAATCGCTTCGGCAGTGGTGCTGCCATCAAAGCAGCCGATGTGCAAAGCGTGACCTGCGAAACAGCCAAGTGTTCCGTACGCATGAAGTTGAAGGCATCGGTGGCATTGCCAATGGTCAACCTGAATGAGCTCACAACCTACGTTGAAGAAGCGTGGGTACTTGAAGATGGATCATGGTGGCGGTACGAAGAGCTTTAATCGGTCTGTTGTGACTAACCAAATACAGGAGGATGAGTGCCCGTAGGTCATCACTAGTGTTGCTCTTTATCAACAATTGGGAAAATTGAGCGCGGTTGTACGCGACAAGTTCCCTCAGCGCTGTGCTACCATCCCAGATGCGTAATCAATCGTGGTAGTTGCGCTTACCAACTTTTTTAACAGGAGTTCTTTGATGAGAAAAAATGTTCTTGCCCTGAGCATTGCTACCATGATCGGTGGCCTGGGCTTCGCTGGCTCTGCTTCGGCTTTGGTCATCACCGGTACCGGTGTTGCTCCTACGGGCCTGGTGTTGGGTGCAACGAATGCAACCACGTTTAACTACTCGGTCGGTGGCACGGGTCACCAACTGATCACCCCTTACTTCAATGCGCAAAACGGCAACGGCACCGTTTTCCACGTTGTCAACACCGACACGGTGAACGGCAAGGCTGTGAAGGTTCGCTTCCGCGGCGCCTCCAACTCTGACGACATCTTGGACTTCTACGTCCTGCTGTCCCCGAGCGACACCTGGACCGGTGTTGTGACGGCTGGTGCGAACGGCTTCGCCAGCATCACCACCGCTGACAACAGCTGCACCTACCCGCGTATCGCTCCGGGAACTGCTCAGCCGTTCGTTCCGAACCGTCTGAACCAATCCTGGAGCGCGGCCGTTCAAGCCAACAACACCCGCGAAGGCTATGTTGAGATGTTCGTGGCTGCTGACATTCCTAGCGCCGCTGTCTACAGCGCCACCAACGTTGGTGCCGGTGCCGTTCGCTCCAACCTGTACACGGCTATCAAGCACGTGGGCGGCGTTGCACCTTGCACGCTGTCCGCACTGGACGGCGCTTTGCTGACCGACAAGACCAACGAAGCGCAAGCTGCTGGTTTCGGCTTCGCAACCCCGACCGGCCGTGTCGCTGGCTCTTGGTACATCATCAACGTGCCGCAAACCACCACCTTCTCGGGTGACATGACCGCCCTGGTCGCTGTGGACGGCACCGGTACGCAAGCTCGCGGCAACTACGTGGTCTTCCCGCAGATCGACGGCGCTGTGGCCAATGCGGAAAACTACACGGCCGACCCGCTGCTGTCGGGTAGCTCGCAATCTGGTCGCGCCAAGACCGCTGGCGGCGTGCTGACGGTTCCGCAAGCCACCGCTGTGATCCCCGCGGCACAGTATGACCTGCCTGACCTGTCGACCCCTTATGTCGTGAACGCCGGTATCCTGGCTTACACGAACGGCGCCATCCCCGTCACCGGCCCGGCTAACCCCCGTAACGCAGCGGCCAACCTGACTGCTCAGTTGGCTGTCAGCGGCATCACCAACCAGTACGCCACCGACGCGTCGATCAGCGCGAAGACCGACTGGGTGTTCTCGATGCCTACCCGTCGTTACCACGTGGCTTACGACTACGCAGCAACGGGTTCCACCCTGAAGACGGTGTACTCGTTGGTTCCGGCGACTGGCAACCAGTACTTCCACGACGGCAACGTCACGGTTGACACCGGCAATGCCCAGCTGTGCGTGAACTTGGCTGGCGGTTCGCAGTCGTTCTTCGACCGTGAAGAAAACGGCAACTCCAGCGGTGCCGTGTTCTCTCCGGGTAGCGTTTCCAACACCCGCTTCTGCGGCGAAACCAGCGTGCTGTCCTTCCTGGACGCTGGCAACTCCGCTCTGTCGGCCTCTGTGGCTCGCCAAACTGTGACCACCGGTGTGTTCACCAACGGTTACAGCGTGCTGAACACCACCAACGCCACCACTGGCCTGGGTCTGCCGATCATTGGTTCCGCTTTCATCAAGCTGACCAACCCGGCTGCCACCCCTGGCGTGTCTGGCAACTACGGCATCACCTGGTCGCACATCAACGCTCGTTAATTCGCAGCAACTTAATCGCAGCAATGCGATCAGAAAGGCGGGGGGGTTACCCCCCGCCTTTTTTTAATTGCAACGAAGCTAATTGCCATGAATAACTTGCTCTGGAAACTCAACCGTCAATTTCTCGCCATATCCTGCTTGCTTGCCACCGTTGTAAGTGTTCAGGCTGCAGACGAAAAATCTGTTTTGATTCAAAGCAAGAACAAAGAATATTCAGTTACTGGGCAAGATGTGCTAATTGATGTTTTTGCCCGAGTGCCCGCTGAACATAGAGATTTCATTCTTTCCCAGCCTCCTTCCGTCACCAGGGTGGCGATGAACCTTTACGTGCGTCGCGTAATGGCAGATCAGGCCAAAACCGCTAAGCTGGATGAAGATCCCAAGGTGGCCGCTGCTTTGCAATTGGCGCGTGACCGAGTCCTTTCGGACGCATGGCTTGAGCGTTTGGATGCAGAAAATGCAGTATCTCCAGATACTTTGGAAAAGCTTGCAAGAAACGCCTATCAAGCAAAAATCGACAATTTCAAAGTCGAAGAAAAAATTCGGGTTCGGCATATTCTTATCGCCGACCCCTCGGAAAATGGCCGCTTGGCCACTGAAAAACTATTGGCCGAGATCAAGGCTGGTGCCGATTTCGAAATACTTGCCAAGGAACGGTCTGCGGACCCGGGCAGCGCAGCCAAAGGCGGTGATCTCGGATACTTCGGCACAGGTGTCATGGCCAAACCCTTTCAAGATGCCGCATTTGCCCTGAAAACCCCCGGTGAACTCAGTGGTGTCGTGGCATCCAAATATGGCTATCACATCATCAAGTTTGAGGATCGCCAACCTGCGTATGTTCGTCCGTTTGCGGAAGTCAAAGACGAACTGATCAATGAAGCCCGTTCTAATGCCGCACAACGCGCGCGGGGGGAGGCTGCGCAGCGAATTGAAGCAGAGGCGGCGCAGAATCATCGGGCGATCTCAGACTTTGCGCATTCCCAGAAACAACCTCAAATTTCGATGCAAAAACCGTGACGGTGAAACGGGACGAAACGGCTAGCCGCCAAAAAATGCGTCAATCCAAACCATGATGATTCACGTTTGAGATGAGTGCCTTGTGGAGGGAGGGCGTTTCGGTTTGGAACGCCAGGCACCTGGTTTGGATTTTGACCCGTCGAGAGGTTGCTGCAAGGCATGCGGGCACGGCTGCCGGCATTGTCTGGCCCTACCTGCAGCCCCTGCTTTCGGTGGCCGCGTTCTACTTGGTGTTCGACGTGGTGTTCGCGATGCGTTTGGGGTCAGGCGCCCCCACCCACGCGGTGGGGACGTTTCTGATCACGGGTGCCCTGCCCTGGATGGCGTTTTGCGACGCCATCTCTCGCGGAATGAACAGCCTGATCGACGCGGGCTCCCTGCTGCAGAAAAATCCTTTACCACCGGTGCTGTTCGTGACGAGGGCGGTGCTGGCGAGTGCCGTGATCTATGGGCCGTTGATGCTGCTGATGCTCCTGGCTTACACGCCCCTGCACCGGTTCAATGCATCGGTACTGGCTTTCTTGCCCTTGCTGGCACTGCAGCTCCTGCTATGCCTGCTGCTGGGCTACCTGCTCGCCATCGTCGCCGCGGCGTTGCGTGATGTCGTGCAGTTGGTGGGCTTCATTCTTTCGATCGGGATCTACCTCTCTCCCATCCTGTTCCCTGTCAATCTGTTTCCCGAACAGTGGCGATGGGTTTTGTGGCTGAACCCGATGACGGCGCTCGTGAGGGGGTATCAGGAAGTCCTGCTCTTGGGCTCATGCCCGCCCGCGGCCAGCTGGTGGGTGATGGCTATGTGGATGTCGGTTCTCGCCGTGGTGTTGAACCGGGTCGTGGCGCGCAGCCGCGACCAGCTTGTGGACTGGTTGTGACGCGACATGGCGATGGACCCGCAAACCGTATTGCAAGTGCAGGGCCTGGGTAAGGAGTACAAGCTGTATGCGTCGGCCCGCCAGCGCCTGAAGGCGGTGCTGACCGGCAAGGCCGATTACCGGAGCCATTGGGCGGTCAAGGATGTTTCGTTCGAACTGCGGCGCGGCCAGTGCATCGGGATCATCGGTGACAACGGCGCAGGAAAAAGCTCGCTGTTGAAGCTGCTGGCGGGAACGCTGCAGCCTTCCGTCGGCACATTGCAGCGTGTCGGCCGTATCACCGCCATCCTTGAGCTGGGTGCGGGGTTTCACCCTGATTTCAGCGGCCGCGACAACCTCTACTTCGGCGGCAGTTTGATTGGTATCAGCCGTGAGGCGATGGCGGTGTTGGAGCCCAGCATCGTCGAGTTTTGCGAGCTGGGCGAAGCCTTGGACCGACCGGTGAAGACCTATTCGTCCGGCATGACTGTGCGTTTGGCATTTGCCTTGGTCACGGCAGTGCAGCCCGATGTCCTCATCATCGATGAAGCGCTTGCCGTCGGCGACCAACACTTTCAGAAGAAGTGCGTGGAACGCATCATGGCGTTCAAAGCCAATGGCTGCACCATCTTGTTTTGCTCGCACAGTCCATACCACATTCGTCATTTGTGCGACCGTGCGATGTGGTTGGACGGCGGACGGATTCGGGATTTCGGTCTGACCGAAGCTGTGCTGAGCGCTTATGACGCGCACACGCGGCTGCGCAACGAGCAATCGGCGTCCGGGCATGTGGATCCCACCGGTGGCAACCATGCAGAAACCGCGACTGCTGTGGAGGCGGCTAGCCCGGCTCCAAACCCCAGCCCAAACCGCCCATCCACCGCCGCATCCGTCAACGATGGTTCCGCACGCATCATGCAGGTGGATCTGGCCGACCTGGGCGAGGGCAGCCCCGCCACTCTGAACAGTCGGGATCTGGTCGCCACCATCGTGGTTCGTGGACGGGGCGACGAACGCCCGAACGTGGGTTTCATGATCGAGCAGTCCAAAGGCGTGGGCATCACGTCGTTGGCGACCCACGAGGAAGGTGCGGCGCCCTTGCCCTTGGGTGATGGGCTGTGGCGTTCCATCCTGACGTTTCCTGACTTGCCTCTGCACAGTGGCGAGTACGTGGTCAGTGCCTATTTGTTCGATGAAAGCGGCCTGGTGGTTTACGACCAATGGTTCCAGTTCCTGCATTTCAAGGTGGTTTCTCCAACATTGATGCCGGGGTTGGTTCGCTTGCCGCATTGCTGGTCTTAATGACAGGCCAATTGAATGCAGTTGAATACCCTATCCGTACGAGTCGTCCCAGCAGCGGTGTATCGCCTGGATGGGAAAGCGTGGGGAGCCATTGAACCGGGGCTTGCATGGCTGCCATGCAAGCGGCAAGCGGCGCGGCCATGACGCGGATGCCTGATGCGAACGCGCGCGTATCTCTGTGCCGGACGCTCCTGCGGCGAATTGCGCTGGAGTGCCGCGCGGCGGTTGAGCTTTGGCTGCTGCCTTTCGCGGTGGCCGCATTGCCGTACCGCGCGGGTATCGCGCTTGCCCGGTCGCTGGCCCGAATGCTGCCGCTCTATCGCGACGCGGCCGACGCCAGTGCCGCTGCTTGGCGAGAAGCGACCGGCGGCCCGGACGAGGCAGCCTTCCGTGCCGAGTACCGCTTCACCCAGTTGGTCGATCACGCCGACCTGTTCTGGGTGCTGACACGTTCGCGGCGATTCCTGCGCGAGCGACTTGCGGCACCTCGCTTCGACGCGCCCGCTGGGCAGCCTCTGTTGGTGCTTTCCTTCCACTTCGGCCAGGGGCTGTGGCTGATCGACGCGCTGGCGGCCCAGGGGCACGCGGTACGCTTCGTGTCGATAAGGCTCAATCGCGCCGATTCGCCGTCGACGCTCGCCCATGCCTACGCGCGCTTGCGCATCGCTGCGGTTGCCCGCCTTTCGGGTTCACCGCTGATCTTTACCGGCGGGGCCCGACGCGCGATCGGCGAGGCGCTCAGCGCGGGCGGCTCCGTCTACGGGTTGGTCGACGTGCCGATTCCCGGCGGGAGCGAGCAGGTCGCCAACGCGTCGTTGCTCGGACGGCCTGTGCTGCTGCCCACCGGGCTCCTGGAGGCCGCCCAAGGCCGTGGGGCTCGTGCTCTGGTGCTGACCGCCCATGTCGCCGCGGATGGCTCGCGCGTGGTCGAGGCGAGCGCCTGCGAGCGCATCGAGGACATCGACATTGCACCGTTGGCGGACGCGCTGTCCCGTCGCATGGCGACGGTGCCGACGGGGTGGCACTTCTGGTATCTATGGCATGCGTTCCGCGCGCGGCCCGTCGAGGCTGCTGTGGAGCCCGGTCGCAGGGCATGAGCCAACCCGTCGTTGAAACTCTTGCACCGAACCCGTTTTGGAGAATGAGCGAATGAGTCTGTTGGACCGGATTTCAGACCGTCTTTACGGCCCGCCCACGTGGAACGCCGATCTCATCTCCGATGAATGGTTTCGCGCCCACTTCCATTACGCCGCCGACTTGGTGAGCCAGTGGCTGGGCAGCGTGCTGGACCTGCGCACCGCCAAGCTGCTGAACTTTGGTTGCGGTGACGGCATCACCGACCTGGGCTTGGTTCTGCGTCATGGGGCGACGGACATTCACGGCATCGACATTCGCCGGGAGTATGAAAAGCTCAAACGCATCTCGAAAGCGCAATTGGGCTTGCGGCGAGTGCCTCGCAACTTGCGGTTCGAAACCATCGAACCCGGCGCCCCGCTGAGCGGTCGCATTCAAGTGAACGGCATTTTCAGTTGGTCCACCTTCGAGCACATCCAGAAGGCTCAACTTGAACTGATTGCCCGTGACCTCTTCAGCGCCTTGTTGCCGGGTGGAGTGTTCTTCCTTCAAATCGAACCCTTGTTCTATTCGCCGTTCGGTTCACATTTGCGGCGCTACGACAATGTGCCTTGGCACCATTTGCTGGTGTCCGACGAAGAGCTGTGGGACGTGGTTCGGGCTCATCAAGGCGAGATCGACGGCGCCGAACGCGACTTTGGATTCGATGATTTCGGTGTCGACGGCTACAAGATGTTCGTCTTCAACGAATACCGCAACCTCAACCGCCTCACCGCCGACCAATTGGTGGCGTTGATGGAAAGTGTCGGCTTCACCGTGGCCCGGCAGGAGCGCCGGCGCATGGAAGGCTTGGCCATTCCCGAGGCGCTGCGCGGCAAGTACCCCGAAGAGGACCTGCTGACCAACGAGATCATCCTGCTCCTGGCCAAGGACTGATGAAAGTCGCACCGGATCAACGCCTGATCCGGGGGCTGGCCTTCAACGGCGAGCGCGAAGAGGCCGATTCGCCGGCGACGGCGGCCGCTTGAGCCGGAGGTACAGGCCGCTGCCCAACACGATGAGGGTGGCGACGTCCAGCAGCGCCCAGATGATCTTCATCGGCACGCCGCCGTAGTTGCCGAAATGCAGGGGCTGCGAGACCAGCAGCGCCGTCAGGTACCAAGGCAGGCCGGGCGCCGCGCCCATCGCGGCGTCCATCGACCTTTGCAGCGAGCCGCGCTCGGCAGGAACGACCATGGGCTGGCCCCGGTAGGGCACCAGCAGCTCCGCGAGTTGGTCGTTTGTCAGGGGTGCTTCACCAGCAGTTCGGCCCAGGTGTTGACGATGCCGGTGGTGTCCGCAATGAAGGCCCAGACCAGCGTGGCGATGCCCAGCAGGTTGTGCAGGTTCAGCCATTTGACGCGGCTGGCGCGCGCGCGGCGCGCGTCGCCGAAATCCAGTTTGCGCATGATGGGCGCGTACAGCACCACGCCCGAGACGATGGCAACGAGCAGCAGCAGGCCCATGAAGCCGAGGAAGAGTCTGCCCGGCAGGCCCGCGAACAGGTTCACATGCAGCCTGAGCATCACCCACGTGAAACCTTCGTCGAAGCGCGGCTGTTCCAACACCGTGCAGACGAGGCTGCTCCACCTGTGCACCCACGACCAGGTTTTGAAGGCGCGCGCTGGGCATGGCCGTGACCGCTCCTGCCGCCGCGCCTTTTAGAAATCGACCGAAGCGCTGAGCGAAACGGTGCGCGGCGCGCCGATCACCAGGTAGCCGGTACCGGGGTAGCCGCCGACCGACGACCAGTGGTCGCGGTCGGTCAGGTTGTCGATGCGCGCGCGCAAGGTCAGCAGTTTGCCGCCGACCTCCGCCAGGTAGCGCGCGCCCACGTCCAGGCGCGTCCAGCCGGGAATGCCGATGGTGTTGGCGGCGTCGGCGTAGCTCGCTCCGGTGCGCACCACGCGGCCGTCGATCGCCAGGCCGCGCACGCCGGCGACGTCCCATTCGGCGCCGATGTTGGCCTGGGCCTTGGGCACGCCGACGGTGCGCTTGCCTTCGGTCGCGGGCGAGCCGGTGTTGCGCTGCTCGGTGTCGAGCCAGGTGGCGCCGCCCAGCAGGCGCAGGCCGCGGGCGGCTACGCCGTGGGCCATCAGCTCCAGGCCCTTGTGGGTGTCCTTGCCTTCCGCGGTGAAGACGTTGGCGGCGTTGACGATGCCGCGCGGCTTGTCGGTGGTGAAAGCGGAGGCGGTCAGGCCGACGCGGCCGCTGTCGATCTTCACGCCGATCTCTTTTTGCTTGGCGACATAGGGCGGCAGCACCTCGCCGCGGTTGGCGGCGGTCGCGGGCGCGGCGTCTCCCTTGGTCAGGCCTTCGGTGTAGTTGCCGAACAGCGAAACCTGGCCGCTGAGCCTGTAGACCACGCCGAGCATGGGGCTGACGCGGCTGTCGTCGTAGTGCGAGGCGTTGGGGAAGCCGGTGTGGAGGTAGTCGAAGGTTTCGATGTCCATGCGCTGGTGGCGCGCGCCCAGCGTGAGCATCAAGGCATCGCCCATCAACGACAACGTGTCGCCGATGGCCAAGCTGGTCAGGCGGGTGCGGCTGGTCAGGCCGGGGGCGCCGAGGTCGTTGCCGCGGCCGGCGGACGCGCTGAAAGCCGGTTGCGCCGCCAGCTCGACCGGGCGGTAGAGGTTGGTCGGCTGCGTGTTGGCGAAGTCGAAGGCGTAGGCGTTGCGGCTTTCCAGCTCGAAACGGTTGGCCGACAACACCCATTCATGGCCCACCGCACCGGTGCGCAGCTTGCCGCGCAGGCCGACTTCGATGTTGTCGACGCGGTCTTTGCGGGCGTTGTCGAAGCGGTAGGTGCTGCCGTCGCCGGTGGCGGCGTTGGTGACGGTGAGGTTGGCCAGCGAGTTGGACTCTTCGCTGCGGCGCAGGCCGTAGGCGCCCCAAGCGGTGACGTTGGGAGTGATGTCGAGCTCGCCGCGCAGCGTGCCGAAGAGGTCGCGCTCGTTGGAGAAGGTCCAGGGCTGGGCCGCGTTGACCCGGTTGTCGGGCACGGCGGGCGCCGAGGTGACCGGGTGGGCGAAATCGCCGAGCGTGACATTGCTGCGGGTGCGCTTGAGCCGGTTGTCCTGCCAGCCGATGTCGCCCGACAGGCGGGCGTCGCTGCCGCGCCAATCGGCGGCCAATGCCACCAGGCCGAGCTCGACGTGCTCTTTGTCGATGGCGGTACCGCCCTGGCGATAGGCGGTGTTCAGGCGCAGGCCGGTGCGCTTGTCGGGGCCGAAGCGGCGCGAGATGTCGGCCGCGGCCTGGCGTTGGACGCCGGTGGCGCCGCCGACGGTCACGCGGTTCAGGTCTTCGGTGGCGGCGCGCTTGGGCACCAAGTTGATCGAGCCGCCCACCGCGTCGCCGCCCGGCGATGCGCCGGTGAGGAAGGCCGACGCGCCGCGCAGCACCTCGACGCGTTCGAACAGTTCGGTGGCGATGTACTGGCGCGGCAGCAGGCTGTTCATGCCGTTGTAGGCCACGCTGTCGGAATTGAGCAGGAAGCCGCGGATGAAATACGACTCCTGGAAGTTGCCGAAACCGCGCGCCACACGCACCGTCGGGTCGTTCTGCAACACGTCGCCCACGCTGCGGGCGTGGCGGTCCTGGATCAGCTCGTGGGTGTAGCTGGTGATGCTGAAAGGCGTGCCCTGGTTGTCCCGGGTGCCCAGGATGCCGGCGCGCCCGCCGCGCGCCACCTGGCCGCCCGGATAAGCCGGCGACAAGCCTTCTGCGGAGGCGTCCGCACTTGAGGCCTTGACGCTCACGCCCGGCAGCTGAGGGTTGTCGGTGTCGGCAGCGGCTTGGGCCCAGGCGGCGGTGGCGAGGCAGGCCAGCGCGGCGGCCAGGCAGAGGGGTTTCAGGGCGTGGTGCATGGTGTCGGGACAGGGAAGCAGAAGGAACGAGAACGGGATTAACGGCCAGCGGACGGCGCCGCCCGCCATCGGCTGGATCGGCGCGCTGCCTTGGGCCCCTCAGCCGCCGCGGGCCCGGCGTACGGCGTTGGGCGAAGACGGACCTGGACGCGGCCAGAACCAGGTCATGGTTGCCACGGGCGTGCCAAGCGCGAACCAAGACCAGGCATCGCCCCAACTGTCCGACACCAGGGCGGAAACCAAGCCGGTGGTCGACAGCACACCCAAGGCGAGGGGCCATCCCCAGAGCTTTCCGAAAGAAGGGGAGGAGGGGGTGTTCATGAAAAGAAGCATGAATTTTAAATGAGAATCATTCTCATTTTATTTGAGATCGACATGAGCGGCGACGTTTTTCACTGCCGGCCCGTGGACTTCATGCGCGTCATGGGTACGCCGTTTGCCGTAGATGGGCGAAATGACGTTTTTTGTCTATCCTCTGGTGGGCGAAACCCCCGTCCTTGTGGCAATTGGAAGGAGAGTCCGATGAAGCTGCCAGTCCATCAAACTTCTGCCGCCCTGGCCGTGCTCGTGCTGATGGCGCTGCACGGCCCCGTGCGCGGCGAATCCGAAGGCGAAAGCGGCGGCGGCACCATGTCCAGTGCCGAACGGAAGGTGGCCGCCGTCGCCGAGAAAGCCACCGGTGTCGTGTTGAGGGTGGAAAGCGCCGTCAAGAACGGCCTGCAATCCGCCGCGCAGGGCATCGAGCGCGGCAACCAGGCGGCCAGCCGCGCCGTGAACAAAGGGGTGCGGGCCGTGGGCCTGCCGGGCGTGGACTCCGCCGCGAGCGCGCCACCGCCGGCCTCGCCCTGAGCCGCGACCTTGCCGCGTGCCGCTGGCAGCCGCGACTGCGCGGTGGCCTCGTTCCACCAGCGCGATCTTTGGCATCTCGTCGCTCAGTATGCAGACCGGCTCGAGTTGGGCATCGACGGTGTGCCCCTCGTGGGGTTGTTCAGTTAGGAATTGGCGTGAGGTGTCGCGGCAGCAGTGCCCTGTCGTCTTCAACGGCCTTGGCCTTAGGCAGTGCGGTCTGCATCTCTGAGAGGTAGCGGTAGCCGTCTATCCCATTGACCGCACAGGTTTGCAGCAGCGAGTAGAGGTTGATGCTGGCGATGGTGTCGCTGAACAGCGAGGCCTTTCTTCCGACCACGAATGGATGGGGGGCGGTTCGGATCCTGCGACCGCATCAGCGCCGGACGAGGTTCGAAAGCACGAAAGCCGTCACCGTGTCGCGCACCCCCGGCAGGGCCGAGATGGACTCCCACACGGCCCGGATCCGGTCGGCGTCGGGCGATTCCACCCGCAGCACGATGTCGAACTCGCCCGCGACGACGTCGCAGCTGACCACCTCCGGGATCTTTGCCAGCGCTTGTGTCACGTCGACACCGCGCAGCCGGTCGTGGCGATACACGAAGATGAGCGCGCTGACCAGCGGCTGCTCGCCGCCCGCGCTGCTGCGCACGATGGTGTAGCCGCGGATGTGGCCGTCGCGCTCCAGCCGCTCGACGCGCTGACGGACAGCGTTGCGCGACAGGTGCACCCGCTCGGCCAGCTCCGCGTGGCTCAGGCGCGCGTTGTCCGCCAGCTCGAGCAGCAGGCGCTCGTCGGTCTTGTCGAGTAGGCGCTTCATTCGCGAGGGCCCATCCGGGCGATGCGAGTTGGCTGCGGCGTCCGCTGAGTCACGCGACCCTCCCTATACCGTCGAATTGACCCGACTCCAGGCATTGAAGCACACCACCTTGGTCTGCGTCATGTCCTCGTAGGCGAAGCGCACGCCCTCGCGTCCCATGCTTCCGTACTTGAAGCCGCCGAAGGGCATCGCGTCCAGCCGGTAGTCCGATGAATCGTTGACCATCACGCCAGCGGCTTCCAGCCGTGCCGCTGCCTCGAACGCCACGTGGAGGTCGCGGGTGAAGATGCCCGCATGCAGGCTGTATTGCGGAGCGTTGGCCAGGGCCAGGGCTTCGTCCAGCCTGTCGAAGGCCTCCACAGCAACCACTGGCGCGAAAGCCTCTTCCTGCCATGCGGCGCAGTGGCGCGGTGCGTTTTCGATCACGGTCGGCAGGTAGACCGCCTGCTGTCGGCGGTGCCCGCACAGCAATCTGGCTCCCGCGGCCAGCGCGGCCTCCACCACGGCGTGGGCGCGCTGCGAGGCCGCTTCGCTGATCATCGGACCCATGTCGGTCGCCTCGCTCGCCGGATCGCCGGTGCGAAGCGCGAGAGTCGCCTCGACCAAGGCTTCGCGGAAACGGGCTGCCACCGGCCTCTCGACGAAGATGCGCTGCGTACCGATGCAGTTCTGGCCCGCGGCCCAGAAGGCGCCGGACACGCAGGCCTGCACCGCGCGGTCGAGGTCGCTGTCTGCCATCACGATCACGGGTGCGTTGCCACCCAGGTCCATGGCCAGCTTCTTCAGGCCGGCGGTGCGGCTGATGGCCTCGCCGGTCGTGAAGCCTCCCGTGAACGACACCATCCGCACGTCGCGCGCCGCCACGATGGCGCTGCCGAGTTCGGCATCGCCCACGGCCAGCGTGACCACTTCGGCGGGCAGGCCGCATTCGATCAGCGTTTCGACCAGCCGCACGGCGGAAAGAGGCGTCAGCTCGGACGGCTTCAGCAGCACCGAGTTGCCGCCGGCAATGGCCGGGCCGAGCTTGTGGGCCACCAGGTTCAACGGGTCGTTGTAGGGCGTGATTGCCGCGATGATGCCCAGCGGCCCCCGGTTGAACCACCCGTGCCGGCCTTCGGAGCCGGGATGGCTGTCGAAGGGAATCACCTCGCCGGCGTTGCGGCGCCCTTCCTCGGCCGACAGCCGCAACGTGTTGGCGCAGCGCAGCGCTTCCTTGAGCGCCTGGACGATCGTCTTGCCGGATTCGGCGACGATCAGCGCCGCGAAGCTGCGGTGTTCGCGGGCCACGGCTTGCGACGCCCGTTCCAGTACCTCCGCCCGCCGGTGGCGCGGCATGGCCCGTGCCAACCCGGCGCCGCGGCGGGCACGTTCCATCAGCGCGTTCAGGTCCCGCACCGTGCTGCGGGCCACCTCGCCGACCCGCGCTCCATCCCAGGGACTGTGGATGGCCACCGTGGAAGCCAGCTTCATCGCTGCACTCCCTCGCTCGCCTGGCTGCGGTGGATCTCGATGATGTCGGACAGCAGGGCGAACGCTGTTTCGGTGAGGCCAGCGCCGGGTCCGGTGATGGTGACCGGGCCCAGCAGGCGGGTGTGGAGACTGGCGGCGTTCATCGCGCCATGCACGCCCGCCAGTGGGTGGCCCGCGGCCAGCGCGCGCGGCGTCACCTGGGCCCGCACATGGCCATGCTCGTCACGAGACGCAGAGCCGACCAACTTGTAGCGTTGGCCCTGCGCCAGCGCGCCGGTCACGTCGGCCGCGCTCAGGCCGCGTATGCCCACGCATTCCACGTCGTCCGGCCGCAGCCTGGCGCCCAGCAGTTCATTGGCCAGGATCGCCACTTTCAGCCGCACGTCGTGGCCCTCGACATCGGCGGCCGGATCGGCTTCGGCATAGCCCAGGGCCTGCGCCTCGGCCAGCGCACTGGCGAAGTCATGGCCTTGCTCCATGCGGCCGAGCATGAAATTGGTGGTTCCGTTGAGCACGCCTTCGAATCGGTGGATCTGCGCGCCGGCGAGCGCGTGGCGGGCCAGCCGGATCAGCGGTGTGCCGCTCATCACCGCGCCTTCGAACTCGAAGCGCACGCGCTGCCGCCAGGCAAGCTCGTGCAGCAGCGACGACGCATGCGCCACCGGCCCTTTATTGCAGGTGACGACATGCCGGCCCGATTCCAGCGCGGCTCGGCAGTGCGACACCGCGGGAGTGCCGTCTACCGGGTTGGTGTAGGTCGCTTCGACGACGATGTCGGCAGGCGCCGTGCGGATCACGTGCTCGGCCTGCGCTTCGGCACTGCCGCCCGAGAGTTCGCCCAGGCCACCGGTGCCCAGGCGTGTCTCGGTGAGCGTTCTCGCTTCGATACCGTTGGCCGAGATCACCGAGCCCAGTTTCAGATCAGACACGGCGACGATTCGCAGCCGGAAACCAAGCCCGGCCCAGTAGGCATCGTCGTGCCGCGCAATGAGGTCGGCTAAGGTGCGGTTGACGCCGCCGAAGCCGATCAGCGCCAGGTTGTAGCAGGGGGTCATGCACTTACTCGTTGAGTGGAACGAGCTTGCAGGATAGGCTCCGGGCCTGGCGGCGTGCGACTGTCAGAGTGCCACTTTGTCTGAGCGATTCGCTCCTTCGGTGGGCGGGTCGGGCAGCGGCGTCTTCTTCTCTTCTATCAGCCGGCGAATCCCGAAACCTGCCGCTGTTGCTGCATGGCCGCCCGCGGCGGACCGGCCTTTGCGGCTTTGCTTCATCGCAGGGGCGCGGGCGAACAGGGCCTGGTCAATCGCGCGTGGCGCGTTTCCTGATGGCTTCGAGGTAGGCGTGGCCGTCCGGCGGCAGGCCGCTGCGCTGGGAGGCCCACATCATTTCGCCCAGGCACTCCATCACCTCGTGGTGGGCGTCATGCAGCGAGCCGCGCCGCGCCGCCAGCAGTTCCACCGCCTGGCGGATGCCGCGGGGCTGGTCGATGGACAACTGCTCGCTGATCGACAAATGCATGGCAAGGTGCAGGAAGGGGTTGGCCCGGCCCGCCTCCACGTCGTAGACGGCCGCCAGCGCCGCGGGCAGGTCGGCCAGCTCGGTGTGGTATTCGGGATGTTCGGCGATCCAGTCGGCGGCCATCGCTTCCATCGGCATCAGCACCGGCGGCGCCTCGTGGCCGTCGAAGTGCCGCCTGTGCTTCTGGTAGGTCTCGCAGAAGAAGGTGCGGACGTCGTTTTGTGAGGGGGCGAACATGGCGCGATTGTCCCAGCTCCGGCCCGGTCAATCCGGCAGCGGCAAGGCGCCGGTGCATTTCACCTCGTCCAGGCAGACGCTGGAGCGCACGTCGCTGACGCCCGGCAGGTGCATCAGCTTGTTCATCAGGAAGTCCGACAGCGACTTCAGGTCGCGGGCGATGACCTTGAGCACGTAGTCGAAGTCGCCGGTCACCGAGTAGCACTCGACGATCTGCGGCAGGCTGACGATCACGTCGGTGAACTTGGGCAGGTCGCGCTGGTGGCCCTTCTCCATGCCCACGTGGATGAACGCCACCACCCTCAGGCCAAGGCGCTCGGCGTTCAGCCGTGTCTCGTAGCGGGCGATGAAGCCCTGTTCCTCCAGGCGCCGGTGGCGTCGGTGGCATTGCGCGGGCGACAGCCCGGCGGCCTCGGCCAGTTCCAGGTTGGAGGCGCGCCCGTGGTCCTGAAGGAAGTCCAGGATCTTGCGGTCGATGGGGTCGATCTCAACGTCGTACAAGATTTTTCTCTTTCTTGAAGTTTTTGAGAAATGATGTTTCTCTAATGAGGGTTTGCACTAGGCTGCAATGAAACCCCATTTTTCCTGCGGAGGATCAAACTTCCGCCCAGGGAATCGAGTAAGGAAACGTTATTTCACGCTTTTGCGGTCGAGGATTCAAGGGCCTGCCCCAGGGGGCGGTAGAAATTGATTCTCGCCCCGCAGTGCGAAACATTATTTCCTTCCCGGCTCCGCAGGCATTCATCCCCCTCTAACCTCATCGCAGTCATCACGGAGCGCCGCCATGTCCGACCTGTTTGCCAATCCCATGGGCCTCATGGGCTTCGAGTTCGTCGAGTTCTCTTCCCCCACGCCCGGGGTTCTGGAGCCTGTCTTCGAGATGATGGGCTTCACCAAGGTGGCCAAGCACCGCTCGAAGGATGTGGTGCTCTACCGCCAGGGCGACATCAACTTCATCGTCAACAACGAGCCGCGCAGCGTGGCTACCTATTTCGCCGCCGAGCACGGCCCGTCGGCCTGCGGCATGGCCTTCCGCGTGAAGGACTCGCACAAGGCCTATGCCCGCGCGCTCGAACTCGGCGCACAGCCGGTCGAAGTGCCCACCGGGCCGATGGAGCTGCGCCTGCCGGCGATCCGGGGCATCGGCGGCGCGCCGCTGTACCTGATCGACCGTTTCGAGGACGGCAAGTCCATCTACGACATCGACTTCGAATTCATCGAGGGCGTGGACCGCCGTCCCCAGGGCGTCGGCCTGAAGCTGATCGACCACCTCACGCACAACGTCTACCGCGGCCGCATGGCGCACTGGGCGGCGTTCTACGAGCGGCTCTTCAATTTCCGCGAGATCCGCTACTTCGACATCAAGGGCGAATACACCGGCCTGACCTCCAAGGCCATGACCGCGCCCGACGGCATGATCCGCATCCCGCTGAACGAAGAGTCTTCCCGCGGCTCGGGCCAGATCGAAGAGTTCCTGATGCAGTTCAACGGCGAAGGCATCCAGCACATCGCCCTGCTCAGCGACGACCTGCTGTCCACCTGGGACAAGCTCAAGGCCAATGGCGTGCCCTTCATGACGGCGCCGCCGGCCACCTATTACGAGATGCTCGAAGGCCGCCTGCCCGGCCACGGCGAACCGGTGGGCGAACTGAAATCGCGCGGCATCCTGCTGGACGGCAGCACCGAAGGCGGCAAGCAGCGACTGCTGCTGCAGATCTTCTCGCAGACCCAGCTCGGCCCCGTCTTCTTCGAATTCATCCAGCGCAAGGGCGACGACGGCTTCGGCGAAGGCAATTTCAAGGCGCTCTTCGAATCGATCGAGCGCGACCAGGTGCGCCGCGGCGTGCTGGCCACCGCGGAAGCCTGAGCGCCGGGCCTCGTTCGCCTCACAGGAAAGAGACGCCACATGAAAATCGATCGGATCCACCACGTCGCCTATCGCTGCAAGGACGCGAAAGAAACCGTCCTCTGGTACCAGAAGATGCTGAAGATGGACTTTGTCCTGGCCATCGCCGAGAACGAAGTGCCGTCGACCAAGGAGCCCGACCCCTACATGCACGTCTTCCTCGACGCGGGCCAGGGCAACGTGCTGGCTTTCTTCGAGCTGCCCACCCGCGCGCCGATGGGGCGCGACCCGAACACGCCCGAGTGGGTGCAGCACATCGCCTTCAAAGTCGCCAGCCGCCAGGAATTGCTGGCGTTCCGGGCTCACCTGGAGGCCAACGGCGTGCAAGTGCTGGGCGTCACCGACCACGGCGTCTTCCATTCCATCTACTTCTTCGACCCCAACGGCCACCGGCTGGAGCTGGCCTGCCCCGACCCCGAAGAGGAAGCCAAGCTCGCGCGGCTCGACGCGGTGAAGTGGGACATGCTCGAAGAGTGGTCGAAGACCAAACGCGCGCCGCGGCATGCGGCTTTCCTGCACGGCGGATCGGCATGACCATGAATTCCGACACCCCCTTCGCGCCGCTCGACGAGACGCACGACGCCGCCCTGGAAAGCTGGGTCGACGCCGCCAACGACCCGGCCTGCGACTTCCCCATCCAGAACCTGCCCTTCGGCCGCTTCCGCACGGGCGCCGATCAAGCCTGGCGCATCGGCGTGGCCATCGGCGACCAGGTGCTCGACCTGCGGGCGGCCGGCCTGGTCGACCACGGCGACATGCGCGCACTCATGGCATCTCCGCCCGCGGCGCGGCGCGCGCTGCGCCTGGCGCTGTCGCGCGGCCTGCGCCGCGGCGGCGAAGACAAGGCCCGCTTCGCCGACGCGCTGCATGCGCAGTCCGGCGTGGAGCTGGGGTTGCCCTGCGACATCGGCGACTACACCGACTTCTACACCGGCATCCACCACGCCACCACCGTGGGCAAACTGTTCCGGCCCGACAGCCCGCTGATGCCCAACTACAAATGGGTGCCCATCGGCTACCACGGCCGCGCCTCGTCGATCGTGCCCAGCGGCCGGGCCTTCCACCGCCCGCGCGGCCAGCTCAAGGCGCCCGACGCGGAACAACCCATGCTGGCGCCGACGCGGCGCCTGGACTACGAGCTGGAGCTGGGCATCTTCATCGGCTCGCCCAACCCGCTGGGCGAGCCCGTGGCCATCGACGAAGCGGAAGGCCACGTCTTCGGCATCGCCCTGTTCAATGACTGGAGCGCGCGCGACATCCAGGCTTGGGAATACCAGCCGCTGGGGCCTTTCCTCTCCAAGAATTTCGCCTCGACCGTCTCGCCCTGGATCGTGACGATGGAGGCGCTGGCCCCATTCCGCGGCGCCTTCAACCGCCCGGACGGCGACCCCGAGCCGCTGCCTTACCTCGATTCCCCGGCGCTGCGCGCTGGCGGAACGGTCGATATCTCGCTGGAGGTGTGGATCCAGACCGAGGCGATGCGCGCCGCCGGCCACGCCGGCGACCTTCTGAGTCGCTCGAACTTCCGGGACGCCTACTGGACGCCGTCCCAGCTCGTGGCCCACCACACCGTCAACGGCTGCAACCTGCAAAGCGGCGACCTGCTCGGCACCGGCACGCTGTCCGGGCCGCAGGCCGGCCAGGGCGGCTCGCTGCTGGAGCTCAGCCAGGGCGGCAAGCAACCTGTCCGGCTGTCCAACGGCGAAGCCCGCACTTTCCTCGAAGACGGCGACAGCATCCGCCTGCGCGGCTTTTGCGAGCGGCCCGGCCGGCGCCGCATCGGGTTCGGCGCCTGCGAGGGCACCACGCTGCCGGCCCGCGAGCTGGCGGCCCATTCCATCCAGTCGATGAAAGGAGGGCGTTGAAATGAACGAGCCCCGGAAACTGACCGAACCGCAGCTGGACGCCCTGATGGGACTGCTGCCCCAGTGGCGTCACGATGCCCGCCGCGGCGCCATCACCCGCGAATTCACCTTCGCCGACTTCACCGAAGCCTTCGCCTTCATGGCCCAGGTCGCCCTCGTGGCGGAGCGCAGCAACCACCACCCCGAGTGGTTCAACGTCTACAACCGCGTCGACGTCACGCTGACCACGCATGACGCCGGCGGCCTCACACAGCGTGACGTCGACCTGGCCCGGGCCGCCGACGCGGCTTTCGGACGTTTCGCGGCGGCCGGCCGCGGCCAGGGAGCCTGACCATGGACATGGCCGTGAAAACCAGCGTGAAACATGGCCTGGCCGCCGGCGACGCGGTGCAGCCGTCCCGCCCGGACTGGACGATCGACCAGGGTTGGGACCGCTACACCGCCGAAGAGCACGGCACCTGGAAGACGCTTTTCGAGCGCCAGACGAAACTCCTGCCCGGCCGCGCCTGCGACGAGTTCGTGAAAGGCATGCTCGACCTGCCGATCGGCCCCGACGAGATCCCCGACTTCCGCCGCCTGAGCGAGGTGCTGATGAAGCGCACCGGCTGGCAGGTGGTCGCCGTGCCCGGCCTGGTGCCGGACGACGTCTTCTTCGAACACCTCGCCAACCGCCGCTTCCCGTCGGGCAACTTCATCCGCCAGCCGCACGAATTGGACTACCTGCAGGAGCCCGACGTCTTCCACGACGTCTTCGGCCATGTCCCGATGCTGATGAACCCGGCCATCGCCGACTACATCCAGGCCTACGGCGAAGGCGGCCTGCGCGCCCAGAAGCTGGGCATGCTCGACAACCTGGCGCGCGTCTACTGGTACACGGTGGAGTTCGGCCTGATCGAGCAGACCGACGGGCTGCGCATCTACGGTGCCGGCATCGCCTCCTCGCGCACCGAGAGCGTCTTCTGCCTGGAAGACCCGTCGCCCAACCGCATCCGCTTCGACCTGGAGCGCGTGATGCGCACCCGCTACCGCATCGACGATTTCCAGGAGAGCTACTTCGTCATCCGCGACCTCGACGAGCTGCTGGAACTCGCGCGCATCGACTTCAAGCCGCTCTACGAGCGCGTGCGTGGCCAGGCCGAATACGAGCCCGGTCAGCTGCTGCCGGGCGACGAGCTACTCACGCGCGGCAGCGGCCGGTATTTCAACGACAAACGACAAGGGGTGTGAGATGGGGCAAATCGTCCGGACCGTGATGATCACCGGCGCCGCCGGCAACCTGGGCCAGTGCCTGGCGCGTTCTTTCGGCGAGCAGGGCGCCAACCTGGTGCTGGTCGACCGGCGGCTCTCCAGCCTTCAAGAAGCCTTCGGCTCCGAAGACGCGCGCCGGCTCTTCGCGCCGGCCAACCTGCTGGCCGCGGGCGAAGTCGACATCGCGGTGCGCCGCGCCGTCGAACGCTTTGGCCGCATCGACGTGCTGTGCAACCTGGCCGGCGGCTTCCGCATGGGCCAGGCGGTGCACGAGGCCGCCGCCGCGGACTGGGATTTCATGTTCGACATCAACGTGCGCACGCTGCTGAACGCCGTCCGCGCCGTCGTGCCCGTCATGATCGGCAACGGCGGCGGCAAGATCGTCACCGTCGGCGCCAATTCGGCGCAGCGCGGCCGGCCCCGCATGGGCCCCTACTGCGCGGCCAAGGGGGCGGTGATCCGCCTCACCGAATCGATGTCCGCCGAGCTGTGCGAGAAGAACATCAACGTCAACTGCGTGCTGCCGTCCATCATCGATACGCCCGACAACCGCGCCGCGATGCCCGGCGAAGACCCGTCGCGCTGGGTCTCGCCGCAGGACCTGGCCCATGTGGTCGGCTTCCTGGCGTCGGATGCCGCCCGAGCCATCCACGGCGTGGCGTTGCCGGTGACGGGGCTGAGCTGACCGGCTGAAGGCCGGCACGTTAGCGGCGGTGGCGGCCGGGGCCCTCCGGTAAAGCGGGGGGTGGCCCGGGCTATTCGACAGGCTCAGTCGCGAACTGGGTCTGTCGGGCACCACCCCCTCACCCCGACCTTCTCCCCCGTGCCGGGGGGGCGAGGGAGTTTTTTGCTCCCTCTCCCGCTTGCGGGAGAGGGCTGGGGTGAGGGTGGACGCACCCCGCGGTGATTGATTGACACAAGCCGTTAGACCCTCAGGGTGAACGGAGAGGGGGGCGCCGCCGGCCTCCTTTCTGGCTGAGCCGTTAGACAAAGCTCAGCACAGGCTTTATCTAAGCCTTTTTCGCGGGCCTCCCGGGCCTCGAGGCGAGGTGACCCAGTTCCTTCGACAAGCTCAAGGTGAGCGGATGGGCATGGCGCGCGAACGGTTTCCGATCGCGTGGCAGGGGCAGGATGGCCGGGAGGTCACCCAGAGTCCAGATACATATTTGCCGCTAATGCTCACCCAATACTTTCATAGCGGCTTTCAAGTGCTTGTTTTTGAAAGGTTTTCTCTGTCAAGTCAAGTTCAAAGACCCTGCTAAGTACTTGATTTCATTGATTTTTCTTACACATTTCGTTGACCGCAGCTGTGCCGATACGCTAAAGTGCAGAAAAGTGCACTTTTGTGGGTGTTCGTGGCAAAAGACGGGTGAAAAACGTACCGACGGGTGCGTGAGAAAAGCGGCGGCAGCGAGTGGCAAACATCGTATTTCAAGGGGCTTCGGCACTGACCCTCGACGGCAAGGGGCGCATCGCCATGCCGTCGCGGCACCGCGAAGTCCTGGCGGCGATGGGTGTCGGCGAGTTGACCGTCACCAAGCATCCGGAAGGTTCGCTGATGATCTTCCCGCGCCCGGCCTGGGAATCTTTCCGCGACAAGGTCGCCGCCTTGCCGATGTCCGCCAGCGGCTGGAAGCGCATCTTCCTGGGCAACGCGATGGACGTCGAGATCGACGGTTCCTCGCGCGTGCTGATCTCGCCCGAACTGCGCGCCTCCGCCGGCCTGGTGCGCGACGTCATGCTGCTCGGCATGGGCAGCCACTTCGAGCTGTGGGACTCGGCGCGCTACGCCGAACATGAAGCGCGCGTCATGCAGTCCGAGATGCCGGACGCGCTCAAAGACTTCAGCTTCTGAGCCCTTCAGTGCTGCAGGCCGCCCCCTCTTTCGAGCACACCACCGTCTTGTTGAACGAGGCGGTGGACGCCCTCGTCACCGACGAACACGGCACCTACGTCGACGGCACCTACGGCCGCGGCGGCCACAGCCGCGCCCTGCTGGGGAGGCTGGGCGGGAGGGGCAGGGTGATCGCCCTGGACCGCGACCTGGATGCGATCCAGGCGGCGACTTCAGGCGACACGCGGGTCATCGACCCGCGTTTTTCCATTCATCACACCGCTTTCGCGCGCATGGCCGAGGTGCTGGCCGCTCAGGGCGTCGACCGGGTGCACGGGGTGCTGCTGGACATCGGCGTGTCCTCGCCGCAGATCGACAACCCCGAGCGCGGCTTCAGCTTCCGCTTCGACGGCCCGCTGGACATGCGCATGGACACCAGCCGCGGCGAGAGCGCCGCCGATTTCCTGGCGCGCGCCGACGAGCGCCACATCGCAGAGGTGATTCGTGACTACGGGGAAGAACGGTTTGCTGTGCAGGTTGCAAAGGCGCTTGTGGCTCAGCGCGAGGGCGGCACCCCGGTGCGCACCACGCGCCAGCTTGCCGATGTCGTGGCTCGCGCGGTCCGCACCCGCGAGCCGGGCCAGAACCCTGCGACGCGCACGTTTCAGGCGCTTCGGATTTTCGTCAACGCCGAGCTTGAAGAGCTCGAACAGGGCCTGAGCGCCGCGCTGGACCTGCTGCTGCCCGGCGGCCGCCTGGCGGTGATCAGCTTCCACTCGCTGGAAGACCGCATCGTCAAGGCCTTCATCGCCCGCGAGAGCAAGGCCGAATTCGACCGCCGCGCGCCTTTCGCGCCCGAGAAGGCGATGCGGCTGAAGGCACTCGGCCGGATCAAGCCCGGCGACGTCGAGGTGCGGGCCAACCCGCGGGCCCGCTCGGCCATCCTGCGCGTGGCCGAGCGCACCGGCGCCGGCCTGGTGGCCGAAGGGGCCGCGGCATGACGCGGCTGAACGTCGTCCTGCTGCTGGCACTGATCGCCAGCAGCCTGTACCTGGTGCAGGTGTCGTACGACGCCCGGCGCCAGTTCACCCTGCTCGACAAGGCGCAGGGCGAGGCCCGCCACCTCGACACCGACTACGAGCGGCTCAAGACCGAGCAGCAATCTCAGGCCACGCCGCTGCGTGTGGAGAAGACCGCGCGCGAGAAGCTGGCGATGCGCGGCGCCTCGCCCACGGTCACGCACTACGTCAGCCGTGGCACCGTGCTGCCGCCGGCCGCTGACGTCGGCGCCACGGCCGCCGAAGGAGGGGCCCGCTGATGGCGCGCCGTTCTTCGTCCTCGCAGGGCTCCGGCGGCATCCGCGACCTGGGCGGCGCGGCTTCCGCCGGTAGCGTGCGCAGCGTCAACTATTCGAGCAGCCCGCTGCTGGCCTCGAAGACGCCGCCATGGCGCTCGCGCTTCATGGTGGCGCTGATCGGCCTGGGCTTTTGCATCCTGCTCGGCCGGGCGCTCTACGTGCAGGTGGTGGGCTCGGATTTCTTCCAGCGCCAGGGCGAGATCCGCTACGCGCGCACGCTGGAGCTGTCGGCCAGCCGCGGCCGCATCACCGACCGCAACGGCCTGTTGCTGGCTTCCAGCGTGCCGGCGCCGTCGGTGTGGGCCATCCCGAAGGATTTCGAAGCCGACCGCGCCCAGCGCCGCCAGCTCGCCAAGCTGCTGGAGATGACGCCGGCCGAGTTGGACAAGCGGCTGGAAGACAGCCCCAACTTCGTCTGGCTGCGCCGCCAGGTGGACGACGCCGTCGCCCAGGAAGTGGCGCAGCTCGGCGTGAAGGGCGTGCACCAGGTGCGCGAGTACAAGCGCAAGTACCCCGAAGGCGAGGCCGCCGCCCACGTGGTGGGCTTCACCAATGTCGAGGAGAAAGGCCAGGAGGGCATCGAGCTGGCCTTCCAGAACGACCTGGCCGGCCGCAACGGCAACCGGCGCGTCATCAAGGACCGCCTCGGCCGAGTGGTGGAAGACATCGGCGAAAGCGTCTCGCCGGTCGACGGCCGCGATATCGAGCTGTCGATCGACTCCAAGGTGCAGTTCTTCGCCTACCAGCGCATCCGCGACGCGGTGGCCGAGCACAAGGCCAAGGCCGGCAGCGTGGTGGTGCTGGACGCCCAGACCGGCGAGGTGCTCGCGCTGGCGAATTACCCGAGCTTCAACCCGTCCGACCGCCGCAACCTCAGCGGCGCCCAGCTGCGCAACCGCGCGCTGACCGACACCTTCGAGCCCGGCTCGACGATGAAGCCTTTCATCGCCTCGCTGGCGATGGAGACCGGCCGCGTCAAGCCGTCCACCGTCATCGCCACCGCGCCCGGGCGCCTGACCATCACCGGTTCGACCATCAGCGACGCCCACCCGCATGGCGACCTGACGGTGGAGGAGGTGATCCAGAAGTCCAGCAACGTCGGCGTGGTCAAGATGGCGATGCAGATGCAGCCGCGCGAGATGCACGAGATGTTCACCCACATCGGCCTGGGCCAGAAGCCGCAGTTGGCCTTCCCGGGCGTGGTCACCGGCCGGCTGCGCCCCTACAAGAGCTGGCGGCCTATCGAGCAGGCGACGATGAGCTACGGCTACGGCCTGTCGGCCTCGCTGTTCCAGCTGGCGCGTGCCTACACCGTGTTCGCGCACGACGGCGAGCTGATGCCGGTGACGCTGCAGAAGCAGTCCCAGCCGACGCCCGGCATGCGCGTGATCTCGCCCGAAACCGCCGCAGCGGTGCGCAAGATGCTGCAGATGGCCGCCGGCCCGGGCGGCACCGCGCCGCTGGCCCAGACGATCGGCTACTCGGTGGGCGGCAAGTCAGGCACCGCGCACAAACAGGAAGGCAAGGGCTACGCCGACAAGAAGTACCGCTCCTGGTTCGTCGGCCTGGCGCCCATCAGCAACCCGCGAATCGTGGTGGCGGTGATGGTGGACGAGCCGAGCAACGGCCAGTATTTCGGCGGCACCGTGGCCGGCCCCGTCTTCAGCGCCGTGGTGCAGCAGACCCTGCGCACGCTGAACGTGCCGCCCGACATCGAGGTGCGGCCGCACATCGTCTCGCGCCAGCTGCCCGCGGTGGAGGAGAGCTTCTGATGGCCGCGCGCATCCTGTCTTCCGTCGACGAGGCGCTGGCCTGGCTGCGCGAGCGCGGCGCGACCTCGCTGGCCACCGACAGCCGCCGCGTCGCGGCCGGCGGCGCCTTCATCGCCTGGCCGGGCTACGCGGTCGACGGCCGCCGCTTCGTCGCCGACGCCTGCGCCGCCGGCGCGGTGGCTTGCCTGGTCGAGGCCGAGGGCGTCGATGCCTTCGCCATCGACGCGGCCGCCCCCGTCGCGGCCCTGCAAGGCCTGAAGCAGGCCACCGGCGAGCTGGCCGCCCGGTTCGAAGGCGGCCCGAGCGAGCGGCTGGACATCGTGGCCTGCACCGGCACCAACGGCAAGACCTCCACCGCCTGGTGGGTGGCGCAGGCCCTGGCCGCGCTCGGCCGCCGCTGCGGCGTCATCGGCACGCTCGGCGTCGGCGAACCAGGGCCCTCCGTCGAGTACACCGGCCTGACCACGCCCGACCCCGTCACGCTGCAAGCCGCGCTGCGCCGCTTCGCCGACGGCGGGTTCCAGGCCTGCGCGCTCGAAGCCTCGTCGATCGGCCTGGCCGAGCACCGCCTCGCCGGCACCGCCATCGACGTGGGCGTGTTCACCAACTTCACCCAGGACCACCTCGACTACCACGGCGACATGGACCGCTATTGGCAGGCCAAGGAAATGCTCTTCGCCTGGCCCGGCCTGAAGGCGGCGGCGGTGAATGTGGACGACGCCCAAGGCGCGGTGCTCGCCGGGCGGTTGCGCGGCGCGGACCTGGACGTGTGGACCTTGTCCAGGGCCGGCGGTGCGGCGCCCGCGCGGCTGCAGGCGCGCAATGTGCGCAGCGAGGCGGAAGGCGGCCTGGTGTTCGAACTGGTCGAAGCGGGGGGCGAGCCGGTCACGGCGCGCACCGGCCTGATCGGCGACTACAACGTCTCCAACCTGCTCGGCGTGGTCGGTGCGCTGCGCGCCCTTGGCGTGCCGCTGGGCGACGCCGCCCGGGTCTGCGCCGGCCTCACGCCGGTGCCGGGCCGCATGCAGCGGGTCGCCCCCGCCGCCGCCGGGCCGCATCCCGAAGTGGTGGTCGACTACGCCCACACGCCCGACGCGCTGGACAAGGCCCTGCTCGCGCTGCAGCCCTGGGCCGCGCAGCGCGGCGGCGCGCTCTGGTGTGTCTTCGGCTGCGGCGGCAACCGCGACGCGGCCAAGCGCCCGCTGATGGGCGCGGTGGCCGAGCGGCGCGCGCGGCATGTCGTGCTCACCAGCGACAACCCGCGCGACGAGGCGCCCGGCGACATCCTGGCCCAGATAGCCAGGGGCCTGTCATCGCCCGCGGCGGCGGCCCTGATCGAAGACCGCCGGCAGGCCATCCTGCACGCCGTGCTGCAGGCCGGGCCGCGGGACGTCGTCCTGCTGGCCGGCAAGGGTCATGAAGACACGCAGGAAGCGGCGGGCCGCAAGCTGCCGTTCTCCGATGCCGCCGAGGCGACGGCCGCGCTGGCGCGCCGCGCGCGGTCGCAGGAGGCCGGCGCATGACTTCCGTGGACACGATGATGATGACCCTGGACGAAGCGCGGCAACTGCTGCAAGGCCGCTTGCCGGCGGGCCAGGCCTGCCGGCTCGAAGGCGACGGCGCCGTGGCACTGCGCCGGGTGCACACCGACACCCGCAGCCTGCGGCCCGGCGACCTGTTCGTGGCGCTCAAGGGCGAGCGCTTCGACGCCCATGAGTTCCTGGGCCAGGCCGCCGCCAGCGGCGCTGCGGCCGCCCTGGCGCAGCGCGGCCTGGCGGAAGCGGGCTTGCCCGGCCTGCAGGTGGACGACACGCTGCAGGCGCTCGGCGCCCTGGCCGCGGGTTGGCGCGCCCGGTTCGGGCTGCCTGTGATCGCCGTCACCGGCAGCAACGGCAAGACCACGGTCACGCAGATGACCGCCTCCATCCTGCGCGCCTGGGCGGGTGACGCGGCCTTCTCCACCGAAGGCAACTTCAACAACGACATCGGCGTGCCCTTGACCCTGCTGCGCCTGCGCGGGCACCACCGCGCCGCGGTCGTCGAGCTGGGCATGAACCACCCGGGCGAGATCGCCGGACTGGCCGCCATGGCCGCGCCGACGGTGGCCCTGGTCAACAACGCCCAGCGCGAGCACCAGGAGTTCATGTCGACCGTCGAAGCCGTGGCCCGCGAGAACGGCGCGGCGATCGAGGCGCTGGGTCCGCAGGGCACCGCGGTGTTCCCGGCCGACGACGAATTCGCGCCGGTCTGGCGCCGGCTCGCCGGTGCGCGGCGCCAACTCACCTTCGCCCTGGGGAGCGACGACGCCGGGGCCACCGACCTCACCGCGAGCGCGCAGTGGATGGCGGCCACGGGCCAGGCGGGCGCCGAAGGGCCGCATTGGCTCGTCCGCATGCGCACGCCCTGCGGTCCGGCCGAATTCCGCCTGTGGATCGCCGGCGCCCACAACGTGAAGAACGCGCTGGCCGCCTGCGCCTGCGCGCTGGCCGCGGGCTGCCCGCTGGACGCGGCGGTGCGCGGCCTGGAAGCCTTCGTACCCGTCAAGGGCCGCTCGCAACTCAAGCAATTCACCCGGGACGGCCGCGGCGTCACCCTGGTGGACGACAGCTACAACGCCAACCCCGACTCGGTGCGCGCGGCCATCGACGTGCTGGCCGCGCTGCCGGGCCCGCGCTGGCTGGTGCTGGGCGACATGGGCGAGGTGGGCGACCAGGGCCCGGCTTTCCACCGCGAGGTGGGCGCCTATGCCCGGGCCCGCGGCATCGAATCGCTGTGGACCACCGGCAGCGCCAGCATCGAGGCCACGCAGGCCTTCAGCGCCGGCCGCCACTTCGACGCCGTGGACGACCTGCTGGCCGCGCTGCCGCAGGCGCCCGTCGCGGCGTCGGTGGTGGTCAAGGGATCGCGCTTCATGAAGATGGAGCGCGTGGTCGAGGCGCTGGTGCGGGCCGGGGAAACCGCCGCCGGCGGCGACATTCATGAAACGGGAGGCGCGGATGCTGCCTAGCCTGGCCCAGTGGCTTCAAAGCACGAACCCCGACTGGGGCGTCCTGCGCGTGTTCCAGTACCTCACCTTCCGCGCCGTGATGGCGGCGATGACGGCGTTGCTGATCGGCCTGGCTTTGGGGCCGGCGGTGATCCGCCGCCTCACCGAGCTGAAGATCGGCCAGCCGGTGCGCGACTACGGCGTGCAGGCCCACCTGGTCAAGAGCGGCACGCCCACCATGGGCGGCGTGCTGATCCTGCTGTCCATCGCGCTGAGCACGATGCTGTGGTTCGACTGGACCAACCGCTTCGTCTGGATCGTCATGCTGGTCACCTTCGGCTTCGGCGCCATCGGCTGGGTCGACGACTGGCGCAAGGTGGTGCAGAAGAACCCGGAAGGCATGCGTTCGCGCGAGAAATATTTCTGGCAGTCGCTGATCGGCCTGGTGGCCGCCTTCTACCTGGCCTTCAGCGTGGCCGAGACCTCCAACGCGCGCGTCGCCGAGCTCTTCATCAACTGGGTCGCCAGCGGCTTCACCCAAGAGCTGCCGAACAAGGCAGACCTGATCGTGCCCTTCTTCAAGACGGTGAGCTACCCGCTGGGCGTGGCCGGCTTCATCATCCTCACCTACCTGGTCATCGTCGGCGCGAGCAACGCGGTCAACCTGACCGACGGCCTGGACGGCCTGGCCATCATGCCGGTGGTGATGGTGGGCTCGGCGCTCGGCGTGTTCGCCTACGTCACCGGCAACGCGGTGTTCAGCAAATACTTGTTCATCCCCCACATCCCGGGCGCGGGCGAGTTGATGGTGTTCTGCGCGGCGATGGCCGGCGCGGGCCTGGCCTTCCTCTGGTTCAACGCTCACCCGGCGCAGGTGTTCATGGGCGATGTCGGGGCGCTGTCGCTCGGTGGCGCGCTGGGCACGATCGCCGTCATCACGCGGCAGGAGATCCTGCTGGCCATCATGGGCGGCATCTTCGTGGTCGAGGCGCTGTCGGTGATGCTCCAGGTGAGCTATTTCAAATACACCAGGAAGCGCTTCGGCGAAGGCCGCCGCCTCCTGAAGATGGCGCCGCTGCACCACCACTTCGAGAAGTCGGGCTGGAAGGAGACGCAGGTGGTGGTGCGGTTCTGGATCGTCACGATGCTGCTGTGCCTGGTGGGCCTGGCGAGCCTGAAGTTGCGCTGAACGGAACGGCGAAGACGACGCGATGAAATTCCTCAACGGTCTCACGGTGCTGGTGCTGGGCTTGGGCGAATCGGGCCTGGCCATGGCGCGCTGGTGTGCGCGCTGCGGCGCGACCGTGCGCGCCTGGGACTCGCGCGAGGCGCCGCCGCACGCCGCCGCGTTCGCCGAAAGCCTGCCCGACGCCGTCCTGCTGACCGGCGCGCTGACCGACGACGCCTTCCAGGGCGTGCAACTCATCCTCAAGAGCCCGGGCCTGGCGCCCGGCGACGCGCGCATCGCCGGGCCCGTCGCGCGGGCGGCCGAGCGCGGCATCCTGGTGCTGGGCGAGTTGGAGCTGTTCTCGCGCGCGCTGGCCGACCTGAAGGTGGACCGCGGCTACGCGCCCAAGGTGATCGCCGTCACCGGCACCAACGGCAAGACCACCACCGTGTCCATGGCCGCCCAGTTCATCGAGCGGGCCGGCCGGCGCGTCGCACTGGCCGGCAACATCGGGCCGACGATGCTGCAGACGTTGTCGGACGCGCTGGATTTAGAGCCCGAGGTGCAGGTGGAAGGCGAGTTTGAGGTAGGAGCCAACGCCCCTCACCCCGACCCTCTCCCGGAGGGAGAGGGGGGCCATGCGGCGGCAGCCCACGATGCGAACGACACCGCCACCGCGCTACCGGTTGAACCACCGAACGATATGCCCCCTCTCCCTCCGGGAGAGGGTTGGGGTGAGGGCGGCAGTGGCGCCGTTGCGGAAATTGAAGAAGAAGCCGCCGCCGAAAGCCAAGCCGCGCCCACCGACGACACCCCCATCAGCCCCGACGGCCAGCTGCCCCCCGGCCTCGTGCCCCCGGCGCCGCCCGGCCCGACCTTCGAG
>CBJNAE010000006.1:0-33340 GCA_966433995.1 uncultured Ideonella sp.
CCGAGGCCGAACTGCGCGATCTGCTGGCGCGCACCCTCGCGCTGGGCAAGGGCGAGGTAGTGTTCGAGTTCGTTGCGGAAGAAGCCACTGCGGTCGCTGCGGCCGCTGGGGAAGTCGAAACTCAGCGTCGCCAGCGCGTCGATCACCCTGAAGTTGCCGGCGTGCCGGCCGAACAGCGTTTCCACGCCGATGATGCCGACGACGATCTCGGCCGGCACGCCGTAGCGTTCCTCGGCCTGTTCGAGCCACTTCGCGTGGGCCTGCCAGAACGCCTGGCCGGCGCGCACGCGGGTGGGCTCGATGAAGCGGGCGCGGTAGGCCGCCCAGTTCTTGGCCGTGCCCGCCGGCGGCGGCATGATGAGTTTGCCGACACTGGGGATGAACCGCGCGCGCTGAAGCGCCTGACGCACCCATTCGAAGTCCAGGTGCTGCCGCTCGGCCACTTCGACCGCGAACGCCATCACGTCTTCGCGGCCGCCGTAGGTGACGGCCACTGGTGCGTTGTCCGATTCCACGGCGGCCGCCGTCTTCTTCTTCCCGGCGAACGCCGGCTGGGCACCGGCGGCGAGCACGCCGCAGGCGAGCAGGGAGGCCAGCAAACTTGCCGGAAGGGTGGGCGGGGCGGCGGGGCGGCGATGGGGCATGGTCGTGGAACAGCGGGCGGGGGTGTGCGGGAAGCGAAGCGAACGGCAGCCGGAGGCGGGCCGGCGCGATGGCGGATTATCCGGCCGCCGAACGCCTGAGTTCGCCGTGCAGGCGCTTGGCCAGCGACAGGAATTGCCGCGTCAGCTGGTGGTCGGGCTTGGCGCGCGCCTGGGCGCCGTAGCGGTGCAGGTCGAGCGTCTCCAGCAGCCTGGCCAGCGCCTCTGCCTGGATCCGGTCGATCGTGCGCCAGGCTTGGCTGTGATCCCTCAGTTTTTTCGCCAAAGTGCGCGGCGGGTCGGTCTCATGGGCCGGCGACCCGAGCTGTCTGAGCGCGCGGCGCAGGGCTTGCAGCTGGCGCACCCAGGGGCTGACACGGCGCCCGTCCCACCAGGCCCAGCCCGCGCCCGCCAGGGCCAAGGCGCTGAAGGCGCCCACCAGCAGCGTGGCCAGGTCTTCCCAGCGCGGCGAGTCGAAGCCGAGCTTTTTCAAGAGGTCGAGCTGCTGCCCGCCGGCGTAGTTCAGCACCCACTGGTTCCAGCGGTTGTCCAAGGTTTCCCACATATGGCGCAGCTGCAGCAGCAGGGTGGGACTGACGGCGTTGATCGCCGAACCCATCAAGCCCGGCGTGGGCGTCAAACGCATGTTCCTTTGGATGCGCCAGGGTGCGATGGCCGCCGTGGGGTCGGCTCGGACCCAGCCTTCGCCGGCCTGCCAGTATTCGGCCCATGCGTGGGCGGCACTCTGGCGTACCACGTAGTAGTCGTCCACCGGAGATTCCTCGATGCCCTGAAAGCCGGTAACGATCCGTGCGGGCACACCCATTGCGCGCATCACCACGACGAAGCTGGCAGCGAAGTGCTCGCAGAAGCCTTGCTTGCGGTCAATCCAGAATTCGTCGATGGCCCCCCGGGGGGCCGTTTCCCCATAGACTCCGGGCGCCAGCGTGTACTCATATCCGTTGTAGCGGATGTGTTCATAAACCGCATTCGCCAGGGCTTTCGGGTCGGCTTGCGGCAGTCTGCTTCGCAGCTCGGCGGCCCAGGCAAGCGTCCGGGGGTTGTAGCCTGCCGGCAAGTCCAAATGGTCTTTAAGCCCGATTTTTTCTTCCACCGGTCCGTGGGCGAATTGAGGATAAGCCGCTGCGTTGAGTCGTATACGGTTGAAAAGGCGCTGCTCAGCCAACCATTGCAAGTCGTTGCGCATGCTCAGGGTGAGCTGTCCTCCCTCGATGCGCGGCGGCTCATTGGATGTCTCCAACAGCGGTACGACCCGCAGCTTCAACGGTTCCAGCGTCATTTCGTAGCGCAATGGCGTGCCTCGGACGCGCAGGGAGGCGTCCAATTGGCTGCTTGACCCGTAGCCCGATGAGTAGACCGGATGCCATTCCTCGCCATCGAACCGCGAGAGCACCGGCCCCCTGAAATATTGCTCCGAAGGCTGGGGCATCCTGTCGAAGAATCGCAGCCGCAACGCGATGTTCTCGTTCTGCGCCAGTTCGGCGACGCTGCCCATGCGCAGGCTGTTGGACAGGCCGGTGCTGGCGCTGTCCTCTTGCGGCACGCCCCACAGCGGGCCGATGCGTGGGAAGAAGACGAACAGCAGCACCATGATGGGCGTGCCCAGCAGTGCGGTGCGCGCGGCCAGCCCGGCCGCCTTGCGCAAGGCGGGTTGGCCAACCGGCATGTGGGCCAGGACCAGCGCGGTCAGCAGGCCCCAGACCGACACCATCATCGCGGCGGCGACCAGCAGCGACTGCGACAGCAGGAAGTGCGTGAGGATCAGGAAGAAGCCGAGGAAGAACACCACGAAAGCGTCGCGGCGCGCACGCAGTTCGAGGGTCTTCAGCGCCATCAGCGACACCAGCAGCGCGATGCCGGGGTCCTTGCCCAGCACGCTGCCGTAGCTCCAGAAAGTCAGCGCGAGCACGGCGGCCAGCACGCCCCCCAGCACCCAGCGCCCCGGCAGCGCCCCGCCGGTCCAGGCCAGGCGCGCCCGCCACGCCAGCACGCCCGCGCACAGCAGCGCGGACCAGGCCGGCAATTGCGCAAGGTGCGGTGCCACCGTCCAGGCGATCACGGCCAGCAGGAAGAAAGTGTCGCGGGTCTCGCGCGGCAGGCTGACGGCGTGCCAGGCGCGCAGCGGCGTGGGTTTGTGAGGTGGCGAGTCTTGCAATTGGCGCGTGCCCGGGCAGGGGCGGGTGGTGGTGTGGGCCGATCTTCTCACCCTTCGCGCAGCGGCGCGCGGCGTAGCCCTGGATGGGCGGGGCCTTTGGGCGTTGCGATACCCCGCGGCCCTGGCGATGGCCGGCGGTGCGCCACCGTCACTGCCCGGTCTTGCGCCCGGCGCGGGCCGCATCGCGCAGCATGAAGAGGTACAGGCCTTCCACCTTCGCGCGCGCCCACGGGGTCTTGCGCAGGAACTTCAGGCTGGAAGCGATGCTGGGGTCGGCGTTGAAACAGCGGATGTCGATGCGCGAGCCCAGGCCTTCCCAGCCGTAGTGCGCGACCAGCGCGTTCAGCATCGCCTCCAGCGTGAGGCCGTGCAGGGGGTTGCGGGGCTGGGGCTTGGGTTCGGGGGTGGTGGCTGTCATGAGTGGAGGTGCGATGCCGTGGATTGTCGCGCAGGCGGCCCGGTGGGACCCCGCATTCGAGTGGCGGATGCCGCAGCGGAAGCTTCCAGTTTGGAATGGCATGTTGCGAATCTTTCGCTTTCTCCCCTGCGGGCTGCTGCCTACGATCCTTTTCACCGGCCGGGCGTGCGCCCGTGCTTGCCACGACAACAGGAAGAAAAAAATGAAACTCGCAGGGAGACAGGGCGCCGCCGATGCGCTTTTGCTGGCGGCCATGGGTGGAATGTTGCTGGCCGCTTGCGGTGGCGGCGATGGCGGTGGCGCAGCGGTGACGGCGTCGGCGGGAAAGAAAGAAGCCCAGGCCGCGGCTGCTGGCTGGGTCGATGTCGCCCGCCAAGGCGAGTCCTTCACGCTCGGTGCGGGGGCGGTGGTGCGCTACGGCGCTGGCGACCGCTGGCTGGAAAAACGAGTCGCCGCGGGCAGCTGGCACTGCGGCGACGCGCTGTTCGGCACCGATTTCCTGCCGCGGCTGGCGAAAACCTGCCAGGTCGACGCGGCCGCCGTCCAACCGGATGCGCCGCCCAACCCCTTGCCCGCGATCTCGTTCGGCAGCCCGCTGGGCGGCCAGGCGGTTCCTTTCACCGTGGCGCAGGCCTTCCGCCAGGGCGATGTGCCCGCCGGGGTCTCCTTGGTGGCCGACACGGCGCGTTTCCAGGCTGTCGTGAAGAACCGCTGGCCCGACGGCAGTGTGAAGCTGGCCATCCTCTCCGGCCGCGTCGACCTGGCCGCGAATGCGTGGAAGCCGGTCCAGTTGAAGGCAGGCGCCGCCGCCGCCGCGCCGCCGCTGACGACCGCCCAATTGAAAGCCAGCGGCGCCTCGGTCTCGGTGCAATTCGCGCCGTTCGGCACCGCAGCGTGGTCGGGCGCGGACTGGGACGCTCCGGCGCAGGAATGGGTCAGCGGCGCGGAGATGTCCAGCTGGACCTACCGCAAGCCTCTGGGCGGCGACGCCCACCTCGTGGCCTGGCTGGAGGTGCGGGCCTACGCCGGCGGTGCCGTCGAAGTGTTGCCGTGGATCGAGAACGGCTACCTGCGCGTGGCGGCGCCCACGGCCAAGGCGGGCACCGCGACGCTGGTGGTCAACGGCACCACCCGCTTCTCGCAGGCCCTCACGCTTTTGAACCACCAGCGCGCCGTGCTGGCCAGCGGCACGCAGCTCACGCATTGGACCGGCACCGACCCGCAAACGATGCCGCGGCTCGACACCGCCTACCTGACGGCGACCAGGCTCGTGCCCAACTACCGCGCCACCGTGCCGTCCAACAGCCCGCTCTACGGGCGGCTGCCCGCGGCCTACGAGCCGCTCGGCCAGGCGGACTACCCCAGCGCGATGGGCTCCACGGGCTACCACCCGTCGATCGGCCTGCTGCCGGAGTGGGACGCCGCCTACCTCGCCACCGGCGGCGACCCGCGCGCCTGGCGCGGCGTGGTGATCGGCGCCTACGCCGCCGGCCGCTACGGCTTGCATTTCCGCGACGAGGCCACGCAGCGCCCGATCCGCTTCTCCAGCCACCCCACGCTGGTGCTGGGCGGCGGGTCGGGCATCACCGGCGTCGGCGCGTCGACGACCAACACCTACACGCCGCCGGCTACCGGCGGGGCGCCGCCGACTTACGCTTCCAGCCACCATCCTTCGATGGGCTACCTGGCCTACCTGCTGACGGGCTGGCACTACTTCATCGAAGAATCGCAGTACCTCGCCACCGCCAACTTCCTGAAGCAGACCGACTCCGGGCGGCAGGGCGCCAAAGGCATCCTGCTGTCGTCGGCGGGCTCCAACACCACGCGCGGCGCGGCCTGGGCGATGCGCTCTTTGCTCCAGGCGGCCACGATCACGCCCGACGGCGACGCGCTGCGCGACGAATTCGTCGACAGCATCGGCGCGAACATCGCCTGGTACCACCACACCTACGTGGCCACGCCGAACAACCCGCTCGGCCTGGTGCAGCCTTACTCGAATTACAACGGTGCCGCCGACCCGTACACCTCCGCCGTCTGGATGGACGACTTCTTCACCGCGGCCTTCGGCTACCTGAAGGACACGCAGTCCTTCCCGCCGGCGTCCGCGCGCTTGCTCGACGAGTTCCTGCAGTGGAAATACAAGTCCGTCGTCGGCCGGCTGGGCGGCGGCGGCGAGGGCGAATATTCCTACCGCCATGGCGCGCAGTACACGCTCCCCTACGCGCCCACCGCGGCGGCCGACTGGAAAGGCGGCACCGGGCCGTGGTACCCGACCTGGGGCCACGTCGCGCGGGCGATGGGCCTGCCGACCGTGGCTGATGCCGGCCAGCCGCTGGAAAGCGGCTATCCGGACAGCCCGACCGGCTACTGGGCCAACCTGATGCCGGCGATCTCCTACGCCGTCGACCATCAAGCCCCGGGTGCCGCCCAGGCCTGGAACCGGATCGTGACGGCGTCGAACTTCGCCGTGCAGGCGGCGAGTTATGGCCACCAGCCGGTGTGGGGCGTGAAACCGCGTGGCGTGGCGGACGGCACGCTGGGCACCGTGCCCACGACCCAGCCGCCTTCCACCACGCCGACGACGCCGCCCCATCCGACGACACCGACGGCACCACCCGCCGACCCCAGGCCACCCAGCGCGCCCGCCACGGCCGCCGTGACGCTGCGCTGGGCCGCTTCGGGCGAGGCCGACCTGGCCGGCTACCGGGTCTATTACGGGACGTCGCCCGGCGCCTACCTGCAGCGCCGCGGCGCCGGCATCGAGGCGGGCCTGTCGCCGTCCTTCCTGGTGACGGGGCTGCCCACGGGCGCGAACTACTACTTCGCCGTCACCGCCTATGACCTATCCGGCAACGAAAGCGGCTACTCGGCCGAGGCTTCCAAGGCCCTTGCCTCCTCCAGCAGGCCGTCGTCGAACGCGGTCCTGTCGATCCAAGCCTCCACCGAGGGGAAATGACCGCCATGAGCACCAACGAAATGGATCGCCGCGAATTCCTGGCGGCCACCGGCGCTGGCGCTGCCCTCGCGGTCCTGGGCGCCGCGCCGCGCGCTGAGGCTGCGGCCTTGCCGGCCTGGGTGTCCAGCCTGCCGCTGTGGCATTGGCACGCCATCCCGGGCACCGCGCTGGCCAGCGTCGACCCCAAGCCGCGCCCGATCGGCGCCACCGGCCCGAGTTCCAAGATCGTCGCCTGGTGCGGCGCCACGCTCCGGCGGGCCGGCAGCGTCTACATGCTGGGCGCCGCCGGCGGCCACGCCGATTACGCGGGCAACGAGGTCGACGCTTTGCGGCTCAACACCGGAACCCCCGCCTGGACGCAGCTTCGCGGCCCGACGCCGAACGAGCAAGTCCTCAACCAGACGCCTTACTACCTCGACCTGCGGCCAGCCGCGACCCACACCTACTACGCCACGCAGTTCATCGAGTCCCTGGGCCGCATGGTGGTGTTCTGCGGCGGCGGGCTCAACGGACTGGGCGCCGTGGCGCCGCCCGGCTGGGCCTACAGCGGCAACAAATCGCCGTTCAGCTTCGACATGGCCACTAACGATTGGGACGCGCCGGGCCACATCCCGCCATACCCTGGAACCGGCGACGCCACCGCCTGCCTGTGCGTCAAGCACCCGGGCACCGACGACGTCTACTACTCGCGCAACTCCGGCGACGGCTGGTACCGCTGGACGCGGGCGAGCAACGCCTGGGTCAAGTTGTCGAACCTGGCGCGCCCGTCCTGGTACTCGGGCGCGGCGATCGACCCGGTGCGCGGCCGCATGCTCATCGTCGGCGCCAAGCCGGAAGTGCGCGACTTGAACGGCAACGTCGTCGCCGCCGTCTTCGGCGGTCTTGGCGCCGCGGCGCTGACGCTGTCGGGGGGCTACCCGGGCGTGATGTACGACGAAGCCCTGGACCGCTTCCTGGTCGTCCACAACACGGGCGGCGCCATCCAGCTGCTGCGCGTGCACCCGCAGACCTGGGCGGTGGACCAGCCGGCGGTCACCGGCGCCGCGCCCGCCGCGCGGCAGAACGGCTTGCACAACGCGGCCCAGTACGCGCCCGAGCTCGGCGGCTTCGCGCTGGCCAACAGCCACGGCGGCAATGTGCTGTTCATGCGGACATCGGCGACACCGGCGGCCCCCGCGGTCCCGGTGCCCGTCGACACCACCCCGCCCCGCCCGCCCGGCGGCTTGACCGTGGGGTGACTGCGGGTTGGCGGGCGGCGGCGCGTCCGCCGATCAGTCTGGCAGCTGCACCAGCCGCCAGGCGCACCACGGGCCCGAATGCCGTGTTGCCCAGCCGCAGGTGAAAGACAACAGGTTGGACAGGACCATCAGCCAGAACAGCGGACGGCGGGGGCGCCAGAGACGGGAGAGCTTCATGGCCTACCTCCTGTCGCCGGATGCCGCGGCGCCGGCTCATGACCACAGCGCCAATGCCTGCAGGCAGGCGCGGCGGTGCTGTTCGCCTTCGTCGGGAGGGACATGGACGCCCGGCAGGTTCATCCCGTAGCGGATGCCGGTCGCGCCGGGCAAGGGGTGGTCGGCCGCGAGCACCCAGGCAGTGATGCGGGACAGCCGCTCTTCCGGCGGCAGGCCGGCCGCGTGCTGCCAGTCGAGCCAGAGTTGCTGGCTGGAGGCGGCCGTGGTGTCGCGCATGACCAGGTCGCCGCCGCTGGCCTGGGCCTGGGCGGCTTTCTTCCACACCACCAGCTTCAGCGGGTCGCCGCGGCGGTAGCCGCGCACCCCCTCGAGCTCGGTGCCGCCGCCGCCGCGGGCCGGACCGGCCACCTGGGCCTCCGCTCGGCCCGCCGGCAGAGGCGGTGCATGCTGCTCGGGCTCGGGGTAGACCAGCACCTGCCCGGCCGGCCGCCAGACGGCCCAGGCACGGAACAACCCGAGAGGGAAGCGCGTCTCCAGGCTCAGCGTCGGCACGGTGTGCAGGCCGCGGGCCTTGGCCACCCAGCTCAGGCGGGCTGCCGCCTGGCCCTGGGCGGGCACGTCCACCCAGGCCAGGCTCGATTCGGCCGCCGCCTGCACCTTCAGCCCCAGCCCATGCCGTTCGTGTCCGGGGTTGGCGAGCACCACTTCGAACACCGCGGCCTGCCGTGCGAACACCGGCGCCACGGGTTTGAGCCTCAGGCTCAGTCCCCTCAGGCTGTTATGGGTGACGTGCATCGACACCAGCGCCGCGCCCGAGAGCAGGAAGGTCAGCACGTAACCCAGGTTCAGGCGGTAGTTGATCGAGGCCACCAGCAGCGTCAGCAGCGTCAGCGCGAACATGAAGCCGGCCCGCGTCGGCAGGATGTAGACGTTGCGGTGGGTCAGCACGCAGGTGTCGCTGCGCGGCAGCCGGGCGTCCCACCAGGCCAGCCAGCGAGCCCGCCACAACGCCAGCAAGCGCCGGGGGGAGAGCCGGGCGGCCAGTCCGGCCGGCGCCTGCGGCGAAGGGGCCGCCGGGTTCACGGCAGCGGCACCGCCTGCAGCATGGCGCGCACCTGCTCGACGCGGCCGCGGCCGGCGCCGGCCACCGGCACCATCCGGTGGGCCGTGGCCTGAGGCAGGATGGCCTGGATGTCGTCCGGCGCCACATGGGCGCGCTGCGCCAGCAGGGCCCGCGCCTTGGCGGCGCGCAGCACCGCGATGCCGGCGCGCGGGCTCAGGCCTTCGACGAACCACTGGCCGGAACGGGTGGCGGCGATCAAGGCCTGCAGGTAGTCGAGCAGCGGCTCGGAAACATGCACGCCGAGCACCGCCTGCTGCACTTCGAGCAGCTCCGCCGGCGTGAGCACCGGCTGCAGCTGCGCGATCGAGTCGCGCCTGTCCTGCCCGGACAGCAGCGCGCGCTCGCTGAGCGCGTCGGGGTAGCCCAGGGTGATGCACATCAGGAAGCGGTCGAGCTGGCTTTCCGGCAGCGGGTAGGTGCCGAGCTGGTCGGTCGGGTTCTGCGTGGCGATGACGAAAAACGGCCGGGGCAGCGGCCGGGTGAGGCCCTCGATCGTTACCTGGTGCTCTTCCATGGCCTCCAGCAGGGCGCTCTGGGTCTTGGGGCCGGTGCGGTTGATCTCGTCGGCCAGCAGCACCTGGGCGAAGACGGGGCCGGGGTGGAAGACGAAGTCTTCGCGGGCGCGCTCGTAGACGCTGACGCCGACCAGGTCGGAGGGCATCAGGTCGGCGGTGAACTGCACGCGCGAGAACTGCAGGCCGAGCGAGGTGGCCAGCGCATGGGCCAGCGTGGTCTTGCCGACGCCCGGCACGTCTTCGATCAGCAGATGGCCGCCGGCCAGCAGGCAGGCGATGCTGTCCTCGATCTGCGGGCGCTTGCCGACGATGATGGTGCAGATCTGGTCGGTGAGCTGGGCCAGCCGCGCGGCCCAGGGAGCGGCAGAGGAAGGAACGGGAGAGGTCATGGGCCAACCTTACCCGAAAATAGGGGGCTTCCAAGGAACGACACCATGGCGACAACGGCCTATTTCACCCACGCCGACTGCCGGCTGCACGACATGGGCGCCGGGCACCCCGAGTGCCCGCGGCGCCTGGGCGCGATCGACGACTACCTGCTGGCCTGCGGCCTGGACGTGGCGCTGCAGCGGCATGAGGCGCCGCTCGCCGCGGAAAGCGACTTGCTGCTGGCGCACAGCGAAGCGCACCTGGACCGGATGCGCGCGTTCATGCGGCAGGTGCAGGCCGGCGGCCGGCCCGCCGCGGTCGACCCCGACACGGTCTTCTCCACCGGCACCTGGCGGGCGGCGATGCGCGCAGCCGGCGCGGCGGTGGCCGCCACCGACCTGGTGATCGATGGCGGCGCCCGCAACGCCTTCTGCGCGGTGCGCCCGCCGGGCCACCATGCCACGCGCGACCAGGCCATGGGGTTCTGCTTCTTCAACAACGTGGCCATCGCCGCGCTGCACGCCCTGGAGCGCCGCGGCCTCGACCGGGTGGCGATCGTCGATTTCGATGTGCACCACGGCAACGGCACCGAAGACATCGTGGCCGGCGACGGCCGCATCCTGATGGTGAGCTGCTTCCAGCACCCGCTCTACCCCTTCGAAGGCGTGGAGCCCAAGGGCGGCAACATGGTCAACCTGCCGCTGCCGCCCTACACCCGGGGGACGGAGGCGCGAGAACTGATCGAAGCCCACTGGATGCCCGCGCTGGACCGCTTCAAGCCGCAGATGCTGTTCGTGTCCGCCGGCTTCGATGCCCACCGCGACGACGGCCTGGCCCAGCTCGGCTGGACCGAGGCCGACTATGAATGGATCACCCTCCGCATCGTCGAGGCGGCCGAACGGCACGCCCGGGGCCGCATCGTCTCCTGCCTGGAGGGCGGCTACGACCTCGGCGCGCTGGCGCGCAGCGCGGCGGCCCACCTGCGAGTGCTGGCCGACCTGGCCTGAGAGGCCTGAGCCGCCGCCCTTGCTTGCCACTTCCACCCCGAACACCGAGACCCAAGCCCGCCGCCATGGATTTTTCAATCAACACCGCCGAATTCGCCGAGCTGCTGCGGTCGCTGCGCCAGCCCCAGGTCGTGGGCGAGGCCGCCATCCTGCTGGGCTGCCTGGCGGCGGCCTACGCGCTGGTATGGCTGATGGGCGGGCGCCGGCCCCGCGGCGAGGGCGGGTCGGTCTGGTTCGGCAGGCGCATCGTCGACGGCGTCTTCTTCCCGGTGATGGCGCTGTGCTTGGCCTGCCTGGCCCAGCTGCTGCTGGTGGGGGCGGTGAAAGCCGCGGTGTTCAAGCTGGCCATCCCCATCCTGATGTCGCTGGTGGTGATCCGGCTGCTGGCGCGGGTGCTGCGGGCCAGCTTCCCTACCTCGCGCGGCGTGCTGCTGCTGGAGCGCACGGTCTCGTGGATCGCCTGGCTGGCGGTGGTGCTGTGGGTGACCGGCGTCCTGCCGCTGGTGCTGCAGGCGATGGAGGAGGTTCACTGGAAGGTGGGCGCCACGCGCATGAACCTGCGCACGCTGATGGAAGGCACGTTGACCGCCGGCCTGGTCCTCGTGCTGGCGCTCTGGATCTCTGCGGCGATCGAGAAAAAGCTGATCAGCGGCCAAGTGCAGGACCTGTCCCTGCGCAAGATCGCCGCCAACATCGTGCGGGCGACGCTGCTCTTCGTCGGGCTGCTCGTCGGCCTGTCCGCGGTGGGCATCGACCTGACCGCGCTGAGCGTGCTCGGCGGCGCGATCGGCGTCGGCCTCGGCCTGGGCCTGCAGAAGATCGCCGCCAACTACGTCAGCGGCTTCGTCATCCTGGCCGAGCGCTCGCTGCGCATCGGCGACATGGTCAAGGTCGACAACTTCGAAGGCCGCATCTCCGACATCCGCACGCGCTACACCGTCATCCGCGCGCTCAACGGCCGCGAGGCCATCCTGCCGAACGAAATGCTGGTCACCCAGCGGGTGGAGAACTCCTCGCTGGCCGACACCCGGGTGTCGCTCAACACCGCGGTGCAGGTGGCCTACGGCACCGACATCCGCGCGCTGCAGGCCAGCCTCGTGGCAGCGGTTTCGCGGGTCGACAGGGTGCTGCAAGACCCGGCGCCGGCGGTGCAGCTGGCCGACTTCGCCCAGGACGGCCTCAACCTCGCCGTGTCCTTCTGGATCGACGACCCGCACAACGGGCAGGGCAACGTGCGCTCGGAAGTCAACCTGGCGGTGCTGGACACCTTGAACTCCCTCGGCGTGGAGATCCCCTACCCGCAGCGCGTGGTCCACCAGCCGCCGTCGCGCGCGGGTCAGGAGCCGGGCAGGCCCCAGTCCGCCAAGACCGAATGATGTTCGGCGGCCCCACGGCCAGAATGCACCGCCATGGACCACAACTTCTTCTCCGCGCTCATCCTCTTGCTGCTCGTGCTCGACCCGCTGGGCAGCCTGCCGGTGTTCATCCCGGTGATGCGGCAGATCAGCCCCGGGCGGCAGCGCCGCGTCGCGCTGCGCGAGGTCGGCATCGCCTTCGCGGTGCTGGTGACCTTCATGCTGCTGGGCGAAACCTTCCTGCGCGTCATGCACTTGTCCGAACGCTCGCTGGAGGTGGCCGGCGGGGTGATCCTGCTGATGGTGGCGATCCGCATGATCTTCAGCCACGCCGACGGCGTCTACGGCGTGCCGGAAGGCCGCGAGCCGCTGATCTTCCCTCTGGCCATCCCGCTGATGGCCGGCCCCTCCGCGATGGCCACCGTGCTGCTGCTGGCCTCGCGCCAGCCCGAGCGGCTGTGGCAGTGGGTGGCCGCCCTGGCAGTGGCGCTGGCCATCTCCGGCACGGTGCTGCTGCTGGCCGAACGCATCCGCCGCTGGGTGGGCGACTCGGTGGTAACCGCCGCCGAGAAGCTGATGGGGCTGGTGCTGACAGCGATCGCGGTGGAGATGATCCTGGCGGGGCTGAAGCGCTACTTTCTCGGTTGACGAGGGGCCGCGGCGGCCGGCCGCTTCAGCGGCCGCGGCCGTGCCTGGGCGCTTCCAGGCGCTTGGCCAGCAGGGACAGCGTCAGCGTCAGCACCAGGTAGACCGCCGAGATCGCCAGGTAGGGTTCCCAGTAGCGGGCGTAGGCGCCGGCCACGGTGCGGGCGGCCAACGCGAGCTCGGCCAGGCCGATGGCCGAGACGAGGGAGGAGTCCTTGATCAGCGTGACGCCTTCGTTCACCAAAGCCGGCACCATGCGCCGGAAGGCCTGCGGCAAGATCACGCTGCGCATCGCCTGCGGATGCGTCAGGCCCAGGCTGTAGGCCGCCTGGGTCTGCCCGCCGTGGATGCTCTGGATGCCGGCGCGGAAGATCTCCGAGATGTAGGCGCCGGCGTTGAGCGTCATCGCCAGCGCGCCCGAGAAGAAGGCGCCGTGCGACTGGCGGAAGCTGCGGGCGGCTTCGCCGGCGATCAGCAGACCGTTGTCGGGGTGCACGAGCAGCGGCATCAGCGCGAAATGCACCAGCAGGATCTGCACGAACAGCGGCGTGCCGCGGAAAAAGGCCACGTAAACCCACGTGACGCCGCGCGCCAGCTTCAGCGCCGCCGCGAGGACGGCGGAGCGCGGCGGCGGCGCGTCCTGCGAACTGCTGACCAGCCCCAGCGCCACGCCGAGCATCAGCCCGACGGTGATGGCCACGACGGTGAGCTGCAGGGTCGTGACCAGGCCATCGACGAACAGGGGCAGGTAGCCTGCCAGGATGTCCCAACGCAGATCCATATTGACGACGCTTTCTCAGGGGGGCTTCATCGATGGGCTGCCGGTGCACGGCCTTCCCGGCCGGGCGGCGCGATAGGCGCCTGGATGGCAAGCGGCGGGCAACCCCGGGTGTGCGCTTGGCGCACGGGTTGCCCACCTCAGTCTCTCAGCAGCCGGTGGCGGCTCCTTTATTTCGAGGCGGCGGAGGCCGGCGCGGCCGCGGCCGGCGGCGCGCCGAAGTACTGCGTGTAGATCTTGTCGTAGGTGCCGTTGGACTTGATCGCGGCCAGGCCCTGGTCGATCTTGCCGAGCAGCTCGGTGTTGCCCTTCTTGACGGCGATGCCGTACTGCTCGGGCGCGAAGGCCGGGTCGCTCACGGTCTTGAAGGCGCTGGACGGGTTGTTGGCCACGTAGTGCACCACCACGCCGTTGTCGGCCACCACCGCGTCGACGCCGCCGGCCTGCAGCTCTTGCAGCGCCAGGGGGGTGGACTCGAAGCGCTTGATGTTGGCGCTGTTCTTGCCCTGCAGCTTGGTGACGGCCTCGTCGCCGGTGGTGCCGGTCTGCACGCCGACCTTGAGCTTCTTCAACTGGTCGAACTTGGACACCTTGGAATCGCCCTTGACGGCGATCAGCTGCTGCGCGTCGAAGTAGGGCTGGCTGAAGTCCATGGTCTGCTTGCGCTCCTCGGTGATCGTCACCGAGGAGACCACGATGTCGCGGTCGCCCTGGGTCAGCGCGTTGAAGATGCCTTCCCAGGGGGTGTTGACGAACTTGACCTCGATCCCGGCCTCCTTGGCCACGGCCTTGACCACGTCGATGTCGAAGCCGTTGATCTCGCCTTTTTCGTTCTGCGACTCGAACGGCGCGTAGGCGGCGTCCGTGCCGACCACGTAGACGCGGGCGGGCGCCGGCGCGGGGGCGCTGGCGACCGTGCCGCCGGACGCGGCGCTGGCGGCGCTGGAAGCGGCGTTGTTGTCCTGCTGCTTGCCGCAGCCGCCGAGGGCCAGGCCGACGGCGATGCCGCCCAGGAGCTTCACGAAATCACGTGTGCGAAGGTTCGTCATGTGGGTACCTTGATGAGGAAAACCGATGGGAGGGGGTCAATCAGTCGTGCTGAAAGTGTTGCGGAGTGTAGCCGCGGCGGCTCCCCCGTCCGGGGGGCTTTCATGGTGTTTTCATGGAGCGGTTGCCCTAAAGCCGCCGATATCATCGGCCGCTCCGAACCACACACCCAAGGGGGGATCCATGTTCAAGAAACTCGCTTCCGAAGCGCTCGGCTTGAGCGACATCGGCGTCATCGTGCCGCCTTCCGATTTCAACAAGGTCGACGCAGACGACTACCTGTTCAACGAGGACGGCGAGAAGATCTTCTTCCTGATCAAGTCCAAGAAGGACGAATACTGCTTCACCAACCTGGCGCTGGTGCACGTGGACGGCGATTCGGCCGTCTCCTCCAAGCGCAGCATCAAGCGCTACGAGTTCGCCAGCCACCACGTCGACAACGTGACGATCGAGACCGCCGGCACGATCGACATGGACGTCGAGCTGAAGTTCACGATCGGCGACAAGACCGTCTTCAACATCGACGTGCGCAAGAACTTCCTGGAGCCGCTGAAGGACATCTACAAGGCGCTGATCACCATCGGCAAGCTGCAGCGGCGCGACGCTCTGGCGCGCGAGAACGCGATGCACAGCCTGGCGGCGCTGGGCTCGATGTACAAGATCGGCGCGGTGCAGGGCGAAGGTGCGGTGGTTCAGAACTTCAACGCCATCCTGGACGCCCTGAACGCCACCACGCTCGACCGCTTCCACCGCCGCGACTTCAGCCCGGTGTTCGAGCGCTACATCCACAACTGAAGGGACGGGAGCTTTGCCACCCCTGCCCGTTCGGGCTGAGCCCTTCGACAAGCTCAGGACAGGCTTGTCGAAGCCCTTTCCGCGGACCTGCGGAGCTTCGACGAGATGGCGTGACCCGGGCCCTTCGACAGGCTCAGGGCGAACGGAGGAAGGGGATCAACCTTCGCCGTTCGGGCTGAGCTTGTCGAAGCCCTCTTTGCGAGCCTTTTTTGTTTCGACGCCCAGTTTCAGCCCGCCGAGCCGCCCATGCCCAGCGCCTGCAGCTCGGCCTCGCTGAAACCGGCCGCCCGCCTGGCATCCAGGTTGAACGGCGGCCGCTGCCGCGGCGCGAAATACTTTTCCACCAGCCGCGGGTAGAGCGCTTCGGCGTCCAGCCCGTCGCGCCCGCACAGCCAGCGGTACCAGTGGTTGCCGATGGCCACGTGGCCGACTTCGTCGCGCAGGATCACGTCCAGGATTTCCACCGCCCGAAGGTCGCCGGCCCGCCGCAGCTTGGCCTGGATCGGCGGCGTGGCGTCCAGGCCGCGGGCCTCCAGCGTGCGCGGCACCAGGGCCATGCGGGCGGTGATGTCGCCGGCGGTGGCCTGGGTCATCAGCCACAGGCCATCGTGGGCGTCGAAGTCGCCGTAGTCCACGCCCAGCGTCAGCAGGTGCTCGCGCAGTAGGCTGAAGTGCAGCGCCTCCTCGCCGGCCACGCGCAGCCAGTCCAGGTAGTAGGCCCCGGGCATGCCGGGGAAGCGCCACACCGCGTCCAGCGCCAGGTTGATGGCGTTGAACTCGATGTGGGCGATCGAATGCAGCAGCGCCGCGCGGCCCTCGGGCGTGAACGGCGAACGCGCCGGCACCTCCTTGGGCGAGACCAGCCGCGGCCGCGCCGGGCGGCCGGGGATGTCGGCTGGTTCGGGCAGCGTCTCCGAAGGGTCCAGGCCATGGTCGCCACCGTGTTCCATCAGCCGCCTGGCCTGCGAGGCTTTTTCCACGGGGTCGCGCAGCCGCAGGATGTCCAGTGCCCGCCTGCGCACGCTGGGCGGCTGAGCGGCGGGTGCGGTCTCAGGTGCAGGGAGGGGTGCGTGCAGTGGGGCAGGGGGCATCTTTAGAATTATCGGCTCGACCGCGCGCGGCCCACAAGGCGGCGGGGCGGCCCAAGGAACCTCCTAAGGAACAACAGAAGATGGCGATCTACCAGCTCGACGAACACGTGCCCTCGGTGGCGGAATCAGCCTGGGTGGCGGAAAGCGCCGAGGTGATCGGGCTGGTGGAACTGGCCGAGGACGCGAGCGTGTGGTTCGGCGCCGTGCTGCGCGGCGACAACGAACCGCTTCGCGTGGGCCGCGGCAGCAATATCCAGGACGCGGTGGTGGTCCATTCCGACATGGGCTTTCCCGTCAACATCGGCGAGGGCGTCACCATCGGCCACCAGGCCACGCTGCACGGCTGCACGGTCGGCGACGGTTCCCTCATCGGCATCCAGGCGGTGGTGCTCAACGGCGCCAAGATCGGCCGGAACTGCCTGGTGGGCGCCGGCGCCCTGGTCACCGAGGGCAAGGAATTCCCCGACGGCTCGCTGATCGTCGGCGCGCCGGCCAAGGCGATCCGCACCCTGACGCCCGAGCAGGTCGAAGGCTTGAAGCGCAACGCCGCCCACTATGTCGAGAACGCCGCGCGGTACCGCCGCGGCATGAAAAAGCTGGGATGATCGGGGCCGCCCCTGCCGCGGCCCGCCTGGAGCCTGCGAATCGCCGATCCCTACAACCCACCGGAACACCATGCCCCAGTTGAAGAAGATCGCGCTCACCCTGGTTCTGCTGGCCGTGTTCGGCTCGGCGCTGTTCTTCGCGCTGCGCAGGCAGCAGGCGGCGGTGCAGGAGCAGGAGGCCGCTTCCACCGAGCCGCTCAAGGGCCTGGTGGCGGTGGACGTGGAACCCTTCTTCAAGGACGAGCGGGTGCAGCGCATCCTGGCCGACAAGCGCCTGCCGGTGGCGGTGGCGCGGGTGGGCAGCCGCGACATGGCGGGCAAGGTGGCCCCGGGGGCCATGCCCGACTTCATGTTCGCCTCGGGGGTCGTCGCGGGCAACCAGATCGCCGACGCCGCCCGCAAGGCCAACATCTCCGTGACGCCCAGTTCGCCCTTCCACACGCCGCTGGTCATCGCCAGCTGGCAGCCGGTGGCGCAGATCCTGGTGGCCAACGGCATCGCCACCAAGATCGGCGAGCGCACCTACGGCCTGGACATGGCCAAGCTCACCCAGCTGATGCTGGCCAAAAAGAAATGGAGCGAGCTGCAATCGTCCAAGGCCTACAACGTGTCGCGCAGCGTGCTGGTGTCGACCACCGACGTGCGGCGCAGCAACTCCGCGGCGATGTACCTGGCGCTGACCAGCCAGGCCCTGAACGGTGAGGTGGTCAGCGACCGTGCGACCGCCGCCGCGCTGGCGGCGAAGCTGGCCGAGCTGTTCAAGCGCCAGGGCTACCAGGAGAACTACGTCAACGGCAACTTCGAGGACTACCTCACCCTCGGGCCGGGCAAGACGCCGCTGGCTTTCATCTACGAGTACCAGATGGTGGCGCACGCGCTGGCCAAGAAGTCGCTGGGGGCCGACATGGTCCTGATCTACCCGCAGCCCACCATCATCAACAAGCTGGTGTTCGTGGCCGCCAACGCGCGCGCCCGGGCCTTGGCCGACTTGCTCGGAAGCGACCCGGCCCTGCAGCGCATCGCGGTCGAATACGGCCTGCGCGTGCCCGACACCTCGCTCTTCATGCAGGCGGTGGCCACCACCGGCCTGGCGGTGGAAGAGCGCGTGACCCAGGTCGTGGACCCGCCGGCCTTCGAGTTGATGGCCGAGATGATCGATGTGGTGACCCAGGAGATGGCGAAATGAAAGGCAAGAAACACGACGCGGCTGCGGGCCGCCTGGCCGCCTTCGTCGGCGCCGCGGCGCTCGCGGTGCTGCTGGCCGCCTGCGGCAAGAAGGACGAGGTTGCCGCGCCGGGCCCGTCCGCCGCCGGCCAGGGCGCCGTCTTCCAGGTGCTGGCCACCACCGACCTGCGCGACGCCCAGCCGCTGGAAGCCATGGTCGAGAAGGCCACCGGAGTGAAACTGCGCTTCACCTACGGCGGCACGATGGAAAGCACCGAGGCGGTGCTGACCGGCCGCACCGAGGCGCAGGCCGCCTGGTTCGCCAACGCCAAATACCTGCTGAGCGACCCGCAGGGCCAGTCCCGCGTCAAGCTGCAGGAGAAGATCATGCTATCGCCGATCGCCCTCGGCGTGAGCCAGTCGGCCGCCAGGAAGCTGGGCTGGGACGACCCGAAGGCGGCTGAGCAGGTCACCTGGCGCGCCATCGCCCAGGCGGCCGCACAGGGCAAGCTCACCTACGCGCTGTCCAACCCGGCCACCTCCAACCAGGGCTTCATGGCGCTGATGGGCGTGGTGGCGTCGGCGAGCAACAAGGCCGAGGCGTTGACGGCCGAGGACGTCGACCGGGGCGCGATCGCCGACTTCCTCAAGGGCTACAAGCTGCCGGGCGACAACTCCACCTACCTTTCGGAGAAGTTCATCCAGCAGCAAGGGCGGCAGGTCAATACCTTCATCAACTATGAAAGCTGGCTGCTGTCGCTCAACAACAGCGGCAAGCTGTCGGAGAAGCTCACCCTGGTCTACCCGCACGAAGGCGTGGCCACAGCCGACTACCCGCTGATGCTGCTGCAGGACGCCCGGCGCGAGGATTACCTCAAGGTCGCGGCCTACCTGAAGGGCCCCGAGGCCCAGGCCTGGCTGGCGCGGCAGACGCTGCGCCGCCCGGTCAACGCCGAGGTCGCCGCCGCGGTGGCCGACCTCTTCCCCGCCGGCGGCATGCGCGTGGAACTGCCGTTCTCGCCCGACCGCGCGCTGTCCGACGGGCTGATCGACGCCTACCTGAACGAGTTCCGCCGGCCGATCGCTTCCACCTTCGTGCTGGACACCAGCGGCAGCATGCAGCGCGACCGCCGGCGCGAGCAACTGGTGGAGGCCATCCACTACATCGCCGGCGCCGACAACTCGCTCACCGGCCGCCTCGCCAAGCTGACCAGCCGCGAGCGGGTGTGGATGCTGCCCTTTTCCGATCGGCCCGGCCCGGTCACCGCCTTCCAGGTGCCGGCCGGCCGGGCGCAGTCCAAGGGCGTGCAGCTGCAGGCCGACTCCGAAGCCAAGCAGCAGGTGCTGGCCGAAGTGCGCAGCTATGCCGACAGCCTCACGATGACCGGCGGCACCGCGCTTTACGACAGCGTGCTGGCCGCACTGCGCCATAGCCTGGACGAGCGCAAGAAGGCGCCGCAGTACCAGTACTCGGTGGTTGCCTTCACCGACGGCGAGAACACCATGGGCCGTGACCTGGCTGCTTTCGAGGCCGCTTACGGCCAGCTGCCCGAGGACGTGCGCGGGATCCCGGTTTTCATGGTGCTGTTCGGCGAGGCCAAGGAGGCCGACCTCAAGCGTCTGGTCGAGATCACCGGCGGCAAGGTGTTCGACGCCCGCAAGACGCCGCTGTACTCGGTGTTCAAGGACATCCGCGCCTACCAATGATGATCAGCCGCATTGCCCGGGTGCTCACCCACCCCACCAACTGGAGCGGCCTGGCCGTGGCCACGGCCGTGCTCGTGCTGCAGGGGCTGGGCTGGCTCGGCACCGTGGGCGTCGGTGTGGCGGCCGTCGGTTACGCGGCGGGCTTCGCGGTGGCGGGCCTGTGGCTGGGCTGGCCGAAACTGTCGGCGCCCGAATGGGAGTTGCTGGAGTTCAAGGACGAAGGCGACGCGCGCGAAGCCATGGGCCGGGCGCTGGGTGGCGTGCGCGGCCTCGTCCAATACAACCCCGACAACCGCCTGCCCGCCAGTCTGCAGGCGCAGGCTTTGGCCCTGTGCGCCGACCTGGAGGCGCTACTGGCGCAGTGGGAGCGCAGCAAGGGCGCGCTGTCGCTGCAGGAAAGCTTCCATGCGCGGCACATCGCCATCTCCTACCTGCCCGAAGCCTTGAAGACCTTCCTGTCCATCCCGCCGCAATACGCCGGCAGCCGCGTGCTGCGCAACGGCAAGACCGCGCAGGAAACCTTCCGAGACACGCTCGCCGAGCTGCAGGCCAAGGTGACGCAGCTCGCCGACGACCTGGCCAGCCAGGACGCCCACGCTTTCCTGAGCCATTCGCAGTTCCTGCACGACAAATTCGGCCGGCCGAACGCCTTGCCCAATCTGCAAGCCGACGCGCGGCCGCCCTCCAACTCGAAGGAGACCTGAAGCATGTCCACCCCCGCCACGACAACGACCGCCGCCGCGCCGGCCTTCCAGCTGACGCCGCCCGAGGTCATCACCCCAGTGCCGGTGGAGGCCAGCCCCGACGCCGTGCCGCTCAAGCCCGAGCTCAAGGCTGCCGTCGACGACCAGGTGGCCCGATTCGTCGACGCGCTGATGACCGAGGACCTGCAGAGCGACGCCTTCAAGTCCAAGCTCGACAGCGCCTTCGCGCTCGGCCGCCAGGAGGTCTCCACCGCCGCCAGCCTGATGCAGGGCCAGTTGCTGCAGCGCAATTTCATCGGCGCCGAAGACACCCCGGCCTACAAGGCCATCGCCGAGATCCGCGGCCACCTGGACAAGCTCAACCCCGGTGCCGACGGCGACCTGCTCGCGCCGAAGAAGCTCTTCGGCCTCATCCCTTACGGCAACAAGTTGCAGGCCTACTTCCGCAAGTACCAGAGTGCCGCCGCCCAGCTCAACCAGGCGATGAACCAGCTCTACGCCGCGCGCGACGACGTGCAGCGCGACGTGGCCGACATCGAGGCCACCCGCGGCAAGCTGTGGGACGCGATGCAGCAGCTTTCCGCCGCCATCCACTTCGCCCGCACGCTAGACCAGCGGCTGGAAGCCCGCGTCGCCGCGCTCAAGGACACCGACCCGGCCCGCGCCAAGGCGCTCGAACAGGAAGTGCTGTTCTACGCCCGCCAGAACCTCGCCGACATCCAGACCCAGCAGGCCGTCTGCGTCAACGGCTACCTGGCGCTGGACGTGCTCAAGAAGACCGGCCGCGAGATGATGAACGGCTGCTCGCGCGTGGCCACCACCGGCATGAGCGCGCTGGCCGTGGCCCAGACGGTGGCGCGCGCCACCGGCAACCAGGTGCAGGTGATGGAGATGCTGCAGGGCGTGAACAACACCATCGGCGACCTCATCACCCAGTCCGGCAAACAGCTGAACCAGCACGTCGAAGCCACCGGCCAGTTCGCCAGCAATCCGATGCTGGGCATTGAGAAGATCAAGGAGATGTTCGACCAGACCTACCAGGCCATGGACGCGATGGACAACTTCCGCAGCCAGGCCATCGCCGCCATGGGCCGCAACAATGCCATCATGCAAGAGGAGCTGGCCAAGAGCGAACAGTATGTCGACCGCGTGCGCCAGCAGCAGGCGCGGCAGGCGGTCTCGGCCGCTTCCGGCACCCAGGGCCCGGTGGCGCTGTGAGCGCTCCCCGGCCATCCCACCCCAGAGAGACCAGGACCCAGTGAGCGAGCTTCACAAATTCATCTTCGACGGCATGCCGGTGCGCGGCATGCTGGTTCGCCTGACCGACAGCTGGAAGGAAGTGCTCCAGCGCCGCGCCGACCCGACGTCCCGCTTCCCCGAGCCGGTGACGCGGCTGCTGGGCGAGATGGCCGCCGCGGGCGTGCTGATGCAGGCCAACATCAAGTTCAACGGCGCGCTGGTGCTGCAGGTGTTCGGCGACGGCCCGGTCAAGCTGGCCGTGGCCGAAGTGCAGCCCGACATGGCCTTCCGCGTGACGGCCAAGGTGGTGGGCGAGGTCCCGCCCGACGCGCGCGTGCAGGCGATGCTGAACGTGAACGGCCAGGGCCGCTGCGCCATCACGCTCGACCCCAAGGACAAGCTGCCCGGCCAGACGCCCTACCAGGGCGTGGTGCCCCTGCACGGCGACCGGCGCGAGCCGCTGCAGAAGCTCAGCGAAGTGCTGGAGCACTACATGCTGCAGTCGGAGCAGCTGGACACCAAGCTCATCCTGGCCGCCGACGGCGAGGTCGCCGCCGGGCTGCTGATCCAGCGCCTGCCGGTGCAGGGCCAGGGCAACCTGGGCGGCAGGGCGCAGCGCAACGAGGACGAGATCGGCGTCAACGAGGCCTACAACCGCATCGCCCACCTCGCTTCCACCCTGACCGCCGAGGAACTGCTGACGCTGGACGCTGGCACCGTGCTGCACCGCCTCTTCTGGGAGGAGCCGCTGTTGCGCTTCGAGCCCGAGGTGGGCGAGTCGGGTCCACGCTTCTCTTGCTCGTGCTCGCGCGAGCGGGTGTCGAACATGCTGCGCAGCCTGGGCCGCGGCGAGCTGGATTCCATCCTGGAGGAGCAGGGCCGCATCGACATCGGCTGCGAGTTCTGCGGTCAGCACTACCTGTTCGACCCGGTCGACGCCGCCGAACTCTTCATCCCCCCGCAGGACCAGCCCCCGAGTTCGCGCTCGGTGAACTGACGAGATCCACCGCGCCCGCAGTGCCGGGGCGCCCGACGCCGCGCGCCGCCGCGCAGGAAGGCCATACGCCATGTTCTACGCCGTGCTCAAACTCATCCACCTGCTTTGCGTCATCGTCTGGATCGGCGGGATGGCGTTCGCCCATTTCTTCCTGCGCCCTTCGCTGCCCGCCTTGGGCACCGCGGACCCGGGGGCCCGGTTCCGCCTGATGGCCGCGGTGCTGTCGCGCTTCTTCAACGCCGTGCTGGCGCTGAGCACGCTGGCCGTCGCTAGCGGCGGGTGGATGGTGGGCCGGACCGCCCAGCGGACGCTCCAGGCCGGCATCCCCTTCAATATGCCGCTCGATTGGTGGGCGATGGCGCTGCTGGGCGTCCTCATGTGGCTGGTGTTCGGCCACATCCGCTTCGTGCTGCACCCCCGGTTGCGGCGCGCGGTCGACGCGATGGATTGGGCGGACAGCGAGCGGCTGCTGGGCCGGATCCGCCGCTGGGTGATGTTCAACCTGGGCCTGGGGGTGGGCATCGTGGCGGCCGTGGTCGTGGGCGGCAGCACCTGAAGGCGCTGCCCCCGGCCGGCGGCAGCCCGGCACTGTCATCGAACTGAAGCGAATACTTCATAAACTCGGGGTATGAGTCCTCCTCCCTCATCGGCCCCCTCACCAGCCTCTTCGGCGGCCCCTTCGCCGGCCCCCGCGCCCGCGGCTGCCGACCTCAGCCTGCTCAACCGCGAAACCGCCATCCTCGCCTTCAACCGCCGCGTGCTGGCCCAGGCCCGCCGGGCGGACGTGCCGCTGCTGGAACGGCTGCGCTACGTGTGCATCGTCTCGTCCAACCTCGACGAGTTTTTCGAGGTGCGCTTCGCCGACTACATCGAGGCCGCGCTGCTGCCCGCCGCCGGCGTCTCCAGCCGGGACCTGGAAACCGTCGCCGCGCAGGCGCACGATCTGATCAACGAGCAGTACATGGTCTTCAACGACGATGTCGCCCCCAAGCTGCGGGAGCAGGGCATCTACATCGTCAACCACTCCGAGCGCGACGAGGGCCAGCGCCGCTGGGTGGCGCAGTTCTTCGCGCGGCAGGTCAAACCACTGCTGGTGCCGGTGGGGCTCGACCCGTCGCACCCCTTCCCGCAGGTGGCCAACAAGTCGCTGAACTTCATCGTGCGCCTGGGCGGCAAGGATGCCTTCGGCCGCGCCAACACCATCGCCATCGTCAAGGTGCCGCGGGTGCTGCCGCGCGTCATCCGGCTGCCCGACTCGCTGGCGCCCCCGGGGCACCAGGTCTTCGTGCTGCTGTCCAGCGTCATCCGCGCCCACCTCGAATCGTTGTTCCCGGGGCGGGAGGTGGAGGCCTTCTCGCAGTTCCGCGTCACGCGCGATTCCGACCTCGACGTGGAAGACGCCGACGTCACCAACCTGCGCCAGGCGCTGCGCACCGGCCTGACGACGCGCCACTTCGGGCAGGCCATCCGCCTGGAGGTGGTGAACAGCTGCCCGGCCGAGCTGGCCAAGTTCCTGCTCGACCAGTTCAGCCTGCCGGAAGCCGCCCTCTACCGCGTCAACGGCCCGGTGAACCTGGTGCGGCTGAACCAGTTGATCGACCAGTGCGCCGCCCCCGCGCTGCGCTTCCCGCACTACGAGCCGAGCTGGCCGGAGGGCCGGCTGCCGCGCCACCAGCCGATGTTCGCGCGGCTGCAGCACCATGACGTGCTGCTGCACCACCCCTTCGAATCGTTCGAGCCGGTGGTGCAGTTCCTGCGCGAGGCCGTCGCCGACCCGGACGTGCTGGCCATCAAGCAGACCATCTACCGCACCGGCAGCGAGTCGCCATTGATGGACCTGCTGATCGAGGCGGCCCGCCGCGGCAAGGAGGTGATGGCGGTCGTCGAGCTGAAAGCCCGTTTCGACGAGGAGGCCAACATCAACTGGGCCGACCGTCTCGAAGCGGTGGGCGCCCAGGTCGTCTACGGCGTTGTCGGCCTGAAGACCCATGCCAAGCTGCTGCTCGTGACGCGCCGCGAAGGCAGCCGCCTGCGACGCTACGCCCACCTTTCCACCGGCAACTACAACCCCAAGACCGCCAAGCTCTACACCGACGTCGGCTACCTCACCGCCGACCCCGAACTCGCCGCCGACGCCGACGCCGTCTTCCAGCAGTTGGCCAGCCTGGGCCGCCAGAAACCCAACAAGACGCTGCTGCAGGCGCCGTTCACGCTGCACGCCGAGATGCTGGGCTGCATCGAACGCGTCCGCCAGGGCGCGCTGGACGGCCGGCCCGGCCGCATCGTGCTCAAGCTCAACGCGCTCACCGACGCGGCCCTCATCCACGCCCTGGTCGCGGCCGGCCGCGCCGGCGCCAAGATCGACCTCATCGTTCGCGGCGCCTGCATGCTGCCGCCGGGCATCCCGGGCCAGACGGACAACATCCGCGTGCGGTCGGTGGTGGGCCGTTTCCTGGAGCATTCCCGCATCCTGTATTTCCGATGGGGCGCGGGCGACGAGCACGAGGCGCTCTACCTCTCCAGCGCCGACTGGATGAGCCGGAACATGTTCCGCCGCATCGAGGTGGCCTGGCCGCTGCGGGACCCCCTGCTGCGCCAGCGGGTGGTCGACGAGTGCCTGATGCCTTATCTGTTCGATTCGATGGACGCCTGGGCGCTGCAGGCCGACGGCCGGTACGTGTCCGTCGCCGAGCAGCTGCCGCGGGGCGAAGTGGCGTTGTCGGCCCAGCAGGCGCTGATGGCGCGTTTCAAGGCCGATTGACCGGCGCAACGGAAACGCCCGGCATCCGGCGGAACCGGGCGCCCTCGACAGGAGTCAACTCCCCATGGACCTCATCTTGTGGCGGCACGCCGAAGCCCATGTCCTTAAACAGGGGCAGACCGACCTGGAACGCGCGCTCACCGCCAAGGGCGAGCGCCAGGCCCAACGCATGGCCGAGTGGCTCAACCGGCGTCTGGCGCAGTCGACGAAGGTGCTCGCCAGCCCGGCGGTGCGCACCCAGGACACCGCCAAGGCCCTCGGGCGCAAATTCAGGACGCACGACGCGCTCGTCCCCGACGCCGGCGTGGACGACCTCCTGCAAGCGGCGCGTTGGCCGTTCTCGGCCGAACCGGTGCTCATCGTCGGCCACCAGCCCACGCTCGGGCTGCTGGCCTCCCAACTGCTGGCCGGCGAGCCCTTGCCGTGGTCCATCCAGAAGGGCGCCGTTTGGTGGCTGCGCCACCGGCAGCGCGACGGGCTGGAGCAGGTGGTGCTGCAGGCGGTGCAGGGGCCGGACTGCCTTTAGTCCCCGCGGCGCGTGCCGTGGTTGTCGGCAACATTCCGGGCGGCCCCGGCGGCATCGGGGACGATTTCACATGAAGCCGGCCGAAAGTGGTTCGCCGTCTACGTCCACGCGGGCCTTCACCGAAATCCAGGCCCTGAAATAGACATCGACCCGGTGGTTGCGGCCTCCCGGCTCCCCGACCATGGCCGACAGCGCAGGCTCGGTGCCCTTGATCGCCAGAACCTCGTTGTTCTCGGCGAGGACTTCATCGCCGGGGCCCTTCAACTGCGCACCCCCACGCCACTGGTTGACAACGCGGTAGGACACCCCTTCGACCGAAAACTCCCAGAGGTCCCGCGGGTTCTTGCCGGTCATGTACCGGAAGTAATCTGCAAAAGAGACTTTCTCAATTCGGGCTATCCGCGACTGTTGCTGTGGCGGCGCGCCATGGCGCCGCACGTCCTCTCCGGGCCATGGGCCGAGGACGTCCTGTGCCACCTGGTCCGCCATCAACGCGATCATGTTCTCCCGCCGGGATTCTTCGAAAAACGAGGGATGAAAGGTCAACGCGAAAACCAGTCCCGTCAGCAGGCTGAACATCTGCTGACCGGTGAGCGCGGGCTGCTGTCCGCCCTCTCCATGGGTATGGACGAGGCGGATGCATGCCTTGAGGCGTTCGAATTCATCCTTCGCCTCTTCCCATCGCGCCTCATCGATCGTGGCGAAAACCAGCCGGGCGAACGAGTCTTCCGAAATGTCCGCCAAGCTCTGCGGTACCCGGCCCGCCGCGGATTCGCGCGCGAGCCAGGCCAGGTCGTCACGGGCACGCGAGCACAAGGCGACACGAAACCTGTCCAGCGCCAAGTGCCTGAATGCGCTCAGCAGGGCGGGGGCCCATACGTCGCGTTCGCGCAGAAGCTTGCGCTTGTCTGCGGCGATCACCTCCGGCTGCTCGAGCAGCGCGTGGTGCACGATGAGCTGGAACTCTTGGTGCAGTGTCGAGTGTGTGTAACTCGTATCGGGCATGGAAAGATTCTTCGAGATGGATGAATGCTGGCCGACGGGCTGACAGAGAGGCTTGAATCGACAAAGCTCTGTTTGGCCGACGAGTTCCGCGGGTCAGGCTTGCATCCGCAGCGTCAAGCCGCCGGCGCGCTCCCAGGCGGCCGCTTCCTCCTGCAGCAGGTAGAGCGTCTTCGGATGCGTGTCGGCCCAACCGCGCGCGAAGCGCAGCGCTGCCGAGCGGTCGCCGTCGCGGCTGAGCGAAATCGCCTCCGTGTTCACGTCGCCGCGGGCGTGGCATTTGATGATCGCCAGCCGCAGGCACAGCACCTGCCACGCGAAGACTTCGTTCGACAGCAGGGCCTCTACCTTGCGCAGGCCGCCCCTCTGCGCCAGCACCAGGTCGGCCAGGCGGCGCAGCTGCGACTGCGAGAAGCCGGCCGCGTCGACGTGGCTGAGCAGGTAGGCGCTGTGGCGGTGGTGGTCGTGATGGGAGACCATCATGCCGACCTCGTGCAGCGCCGCGGCCCATTGCAGCTCGCGCCGCGACTCCGGCTGGCTCGGCGGGTCGACGGCCTGGTACAGGGCGTCGGCCACCGCCGTCACGCGCTGCGCCTGCGCCTTGTCGACGCCGAAACGGTTCTGCATGCCCAGCACGGATGCGTCGCGCATGTCGCTGCCCTCCAGGATGTCGCCGCCATCATGGGCGTGGCCGCGCGACTGCAACCGATCGTGCAGATCGAAGATGACACCCTGGCGAAGCGCGCCCTTGGCCGGCAGCAGCTCCTCGATGCCGAAGTTCATCGCCAGCGTGTAAAGGATGGCCACTCCGCCGCCGATGACTTCGCGGCGGTCGTCCTTCAGGCCCGGCAGGTCGAGCTTGTCGACCCGGCCGGCGCGCAGGCACTGCTCAATCAGCCAGCGCAGCGAGTCGGCCGTGACGCGGCCATCGGTGACGCCGCAGGCGGTCAGCACTTGCGAGACCGCGCCCACCGTGCCCGACGAACCGAGTGCCTCTTTCCAGAGCGACGGCGCGAAAGTCTGCAACCCTTCTTCCAGCTCGGCGCCGGCGGCTACCTGGGCGTTGCGGAAGGCGCTTTCGGTGAAGCGGCCCTCGCCGAAATACTTCATCGACAGGCTCACGCTGCCGACCTGGAACGACTCCGCCGACAGCGGCTGGCGGTTCAGGCCGAGGATCATCTCGGTGGACCGGCCGCCGATGTCGATCACCAGCCGGGGCAGCGATGAAGGCTGCAGCCGCGCCACTCCGGCGTAGATGAGCCGCGCCTCTTCCCGGCCGGAGATGACTTCGATCGGATGGCCCAGCGCGCCCTGCGCCAGCGCGAGGAAGGCGTCCCGGTTGCGCGCCTCCCGCAGCGTCTGCGTGGCCACCGCGCGCACCTGGCTCGCGTGGTAGCCCTGCAGGCGCTGCGCGAAGCGGGCCAGGCAGTCCAGGCCGCGCTGCATCGCTTCGCGGGTCAGCATGCCCTGGTCGTCCAGCCCGGCGCCCAACCGCACGGTCTCCTTGCGGTAGTCGATGCGGCGGTAGCGGCCGTGCAGGAACTGGCCGATCTCCAGGCGGAAGCTGTTTGACCCCATGTCGATCGAGGCCAGCTGGCTGGTGTCGTGGTCGCTGTCGGCGGCGAGGGCGGAAGCGGTCGGGCGGGCGTGGGTGGGCGTGGAAGGCGCGGTCATGGCCGGATTGTCGATGCAAACCCGCGCCATGCCGGTGACGGGCCGGCCGGCGAAGACCCGGCGAGGGCCAGGGTGGGGACCGGTCGCTATCATGCGCCGCTGCAGTCGGCCCGCCGACGCCGCCGCGGCCGGCCGATCGAGAAGAGAGAGACACCCACCCAAGGAGTTTTCCCATGCTTGAGCAAGACCTCGACAGCCTCGTCCCCGCCCAGTCCTTCAACCGCCGCGGTTTCGTGCAGACCGCGGTGGGCAGCGGTTTCGCTGCCGCCGTGCTGCCGGTTTCGGCGCAGGCCATCAATACGCCGGCCGACGGCCTGCTGGCCGGCGAAGTGTCCATCCCGGTCGGCGACTTCAAGATGCCGGCCTATCGCGCCGCGCCGGCCGGCAAGAAAAGCGGCCTGCCCGTCGTCCTCGTCGTGTCGGAGATCTTCGGCGTCCACGAGCACATCGCCGACGTGGCCCGCCGGTTCGCCAGGCTCGGCTACCTGGCGATCGCGCCCGAGCTGTTCGTGCGCCAGGGCGGCGCCAAGGCCATCCCCGAGATACCGCGCCTCATGGCCGAGGTGGTTAACAAGGTGCCCGACGCCCAGGTGATGGGCGACCTGGACGCCTGCGTCGCCTGGGCCAAGGCCAACGGGGGTGATGCCCGCCGCCTGGCAATCACCGGCTTCTGCTGGGGCGGACGCATCACCTGGCTTTATGCCGCCCACAGCCCGGCGGTGAAGGCGGGCGTGGCTTGGTACGGCCGATTGGTCGGGAACAGCTCCGCCTTGCAGCCCGCCCATCCGGTCGACCTGGTGGGCAAGCTGAAGGCGCCGGTGCTGGGTCTTTACGGCGGGGCCGACGCCGGCATCCCGGTGGCCACCGTGGCGCAGATGCAGAACGCGCTGGCCGAAGGCGGCAGCAAGGCCGGCAAGGCGTCGGAATTCGTCGTCTACCCGGACACGCCGCACGCTTTCCACGCCGACTACCGGCCCACCTACCGCAAGCCGGCCGCGCAAGACGGCTGGACGCGCTGCGTCGAGTGGTTCAAGTCGCACGGCGTGGCCTGATTCCCCCGCCCCGCGAACACAAAGGCCCACTGGCGACAGTGGGCCTTTCCCATCGCGGCGGCGCGGTTCGCCTCAGCGCACGACCAGCACCGGCACCTTGGAATGGGTCAGCACCTTCTGCGTCTCGCTGCCCAGCAGCAACGCCGAGACGCCGCGCCGGCCGTGCGAGGCCATGACGATCAGGTCGCATTCGTGCATCTTGGCGGTGTCGATGATCGCCTCCCAGGGGTGCTCGGCTTCCACGGTGTAGCCCTGGCAGGCCACGCCCGCGCCCTCGCAGGCTTTCGAGGCCAGGGCGACACGCTGCTGGGCCAGACGCTCTTGGGTGTCGAAGAACTCCTGCGGCGGCACCGGCTGCATCTCCGTGATCGCGCTGTAGGGGAAGGGTTCCTTGACGCTGAGGATGCTGATCTTGGCGTTCAACGCCCGGGCCAGCCCGGCCGCGGTTTCAACCGCCGTCTTGGTGAGTTCGGAACCATCAGTCGGGACGAGGATGTGTTTGTACATGGTGATGACCTCCTGAAGTTGACGACACTGGGCACGATGCGGGGCCAGTGTCGCGCCCCATGCTCTTCCCGGCATTGACCGAAGTCAAGCCTGGTCTGTTTCTGCCGACCCATCCTCCGTGCGCCGCTTTTCCCGTCGTCCGATCCGTTCGATGCCCGGCGTCACAGCTTCAACCCTGGGCCACGGGACGGCTCGGGTCGGACGACCACTCGCTCCATGAGCCCGGATAGAGCAAGCCGCCGCCCAGGCCCGCGGCTTCCATCGCCAGCAGGTTGTGGCAGGCGGTGACACCCGAGCCGCACTGGTGCACGACGGTGTCCGCCCGGTCCGCGCCCAGCAGCTCCTCGAATTCGGCGCGCAACCGGTCGGCGGGCTTGAATCGACCGTTCGCGTCGAGGTTGTCCTTGAAGAAGCGGTTGCTGGCGCCGGGGATGTGGCCGGCCGCCGCGTCGAGCGGTTCGACCTCGCCGCGGAAACGCTCGCCTGCGCGCGCGTCGACGATGCGCGCCTTGCCCAACCGCTTCAACACTTCGTCGGCGTCGACCTGGCCCACGAGCGAGGCGCGCTCGGGGTAGGGCGGCGCCGCGGCCGGGCGGGGCGCCTCGCCGCCGGCCAGCGGCAAGCCGGCTTCGCGCCAGGCGGCCAGCCCGCCGTCGAGCACCGACACGTCCCCATGGCCGAGCCAGCGCAGCAGCCACCAGGCGCGGGCGGCGAACATTCCCCCCTGGTCGTCAATCACCACCACCCGGTGGGCGGGCGTGATGCCCCATCCGGCCACGGTGGCGGCGAAGGCCTGGCGCGAGGGCAGGGGGTGGCGACCGAGGAAGCGGCCGTTTTCGTCTTTCTTGGGTCCGGCCAGGTCGCGGTCGAGGTGGGCATAGCGGGCGCCGGGCACGTGCTCCTTGAGGAAGCTGCGCTCACCGGCGTCGACATCCGCCAGCTCGAAGCGGGTGTCGACCACAGCCACGGGCATGGGGCCGGACAGCAGGTCTTGCAGTTCTTTTGCCTGGATCAGGGTCTGGGATGTCATCGCTCAGTCTTTCGATGTGGATGGTTCAAGGGCAACCGGCGCGCCCGGCCGCATGCGTACGGCCAGCAGGCCCGCGCCGACCACCAGCAGCATACCCAGCAAGGCCAGCGGCGTGACCGGGTCCTGGAAGATGAGCACGCCGTAGGTGAAGGAGAAAGCGATGCCCAGGTATTGCAGGCTGGCGTTCACCAGGCTGCGTCCTTGCGCGTAGGCGCGCGTCAGCGCCCATTGCGCCAGGGTCGCCAGCACCCCCACGCCGAGCAGGTTGGCCGCGCCGGCCCAGGTGTGGCGGCTCCAGCCGGTGAACGCGGCGCCCATCGCGCCGGCCAGCAGGCTCCCGATGGAGAAATAAAAGACCACCCGTGCCTCGGGCTCGCCCAGGCGCCCAAGGGAGGCCACCTGCAGGTAGGCGACCGCCGACAGCATGCCCGACAGGAGGCCCACCAGGCCCGCCCAAAGCTGGTCCTGGTTCAGCGAGGGCTGCAGCACCAGGCCCACGCCGCCGAAACCCATGGCGACGGTGGCCACCAGCCGGGCGTCCACTTTGGCTCTGCCCAGCCAGGCCGCTCCGCCCACGAGGAACAGGGCCATCCAGACCGACGCTGTGTAGTTGAGCGTCACCGCGGTGGCCAGCGGCAATTGGCCGATGGCGTAGAACCAAAGGCACAGCGCGGTCGCGCCGCTGAGGCTGCGCCACAGATGCGCCACCGGGTGCCGGGTGCGCAGGCCCGTGCCGGTGGACCGGGCCATCAGGCCCATCACCGCCATGCCGACCAGGCCGCGGTAGAACACGATCTCGCCGGCCGAATAGGTGGCCGAGGCCATCTTGACGCACACGCCCATGGTGGCGAAGAGGAAGGTGGCCAGGACCATCAGCGAGGTGGGGGACATAGGGTGGGATTCTCGCGTTTCATTTGGCTCTCCAGGTCCAGTGATTGATGGATGCGGACTGAACTGCGCATGCGTCACAGCCCCGACATCCGGCCAGCGTATTCGCCGATCCGATCGATGACTCGGAGCAGTTGCGGGGTCGCAGGCAACGCACCGTTCAGGCGTAGGCAATTGCCGAAGCGGCTGCCGTCCGCGGAGAACATGGCTCCTGGGGCGATGCTGAGGCCCTCGTCGAGTCCCTGGGCCAGGAGGATTTTGGTATCGACCGCCGGTGCCAGTTCCACCCACAACAGGAAGCCTGCCGATGGCGGCGAGAGCTTGGTTCCCGCAGGCCAGGTGGCAGCGATGCGGGTGCAAATCGCGCGCACGGAAGACTCCGCGCGCGTGGCAAAGCGCCTCAGGTGCCGGTCGTAGTCGCCGCTGGCCATGATCTGCGCGACCGAGGCTTCCAGCAGTTGCGACCCGGCCAGGCTAGATTCAACACGGGCCATCATCGCAAACTCCGCGTCTCTCCCAGCCTCCCGCCATCCGACCCGCCACCCCGGGGCAAGCGTCTTCGAGACCGACGAACAGTACGGCACCAGACCCTGGCTGTCGTAGGCTTTGCATGGCGCCGCCCTGAGGCAGGAGGTTGTGATGTCGCCGTAGAGGTCGTCCTCAATCAGGGGCACCGCTTTCTTGGGTGACGAGGGTTGTCGCGTATGAATTGCTGCAATGATTCATTGAATCAAAAGGTAACCATGAGGTCATGAAGCGTCGGTATGACGCTTCGATGGGTGCATGCGGCATGCGTCGATTGCATGAGGTGTTTATGGCATGAGGGCGCGATTTCCGGAGAGAAAACCGGAGCGCTCGCATCGACTTTGCTGCGGTGCGCCATGCATTATTCACATGGGGTGCCGCGCCGGACGCAGCGGGGGTTGCGCTGCAAATGGAAACACTTGGCGGCGAAGCCGTTTGGAAGAATTCGTCCGCCAGTAAATAAATGCCTTGGATCAGGCATGGGATGAAAAAAATTTTCGAACTGGTTTTCGTGTGGAGGGTGGAGATGAAGTGCGTTTTCAAGCGCTTATTCACGTTGACGGCGATGGCTTCGGCCGTGTTGTTCCTGAGCGCTTGCGGTGACGGCGGCGATTCGGAGGAGGCGGGC